>CAXMPL010000204.1:0-3573 GCA_964195125.1 uncultured Kiloniellales bacterium
TCTTCCAGCTCCATCGGGCGCTCGAAGAACAGGGTGGCGGCGATGCCGTGACCGACCATGGTCGGCACGCGCACGCAGGTCGGTTCCACCCGTATCCCGGGTGCGTCCAGGATCTTGTGGGTCTCCCTGACCAGCTTCCACTCCTCGTCGGTGTAGCCGTCTTCGGTGATCGACCCGGCCAGCGGCACGACATTGAACGCGATCGGTCTGGCGTACAGATCGTTTCCGGGGTCGCTCCAGCCGCCTCCGACCAATGCATCCACGTCGGATCCAAGAACCGCGACCTCATCGGCGAGCACATCCATACCTCGCCTACCCGACCCTCCCGTCGCCTGGTAAGAGGCAACGCTGAGTCGATCTATCGGTGCCGCAGCGTGGAGAGGGCCGGCCGCCATCATCAGCGTCATCGTCGTGCAGTTCGGGTTGGCGATGATGCCCTGGTGATCGGCGATGGCGGCGTCGTTGATCTGAGCCACTAGCAGCGGCACGTCGGGGTCCATGCGAAACGCCGACGAGTTATCGATGACCGTCGTCCCTGCGGAGACGAACTGGGGTACGTACTCCTTCGACCGCTCTCCTCCGGCGGAAAACAGCGCGATGTCGATGCCCGCGGGGTCGGCAGTGGCGAGATCCTCCACCACGACTTCGCCCCACGGTGTGTCGATGACGGCGCCGGCGGAGCGGGCAGAAGCGATGAGCCGGATGGCCGACGCCGGGAACTCGCGCTCGGCCAGGATCGACAGCATGGTGCGGCCGACGGCTCCAGTTGCGCCGACCACCGCGATCGACGGACTGGCGAGCCGGTTCACGACACCACCTCGACGAACCCTTCGTGCAGGGCGCGGACGGCGTTCTCGGCGTCTGCCCCGCGGACCAGACATGAGACCCGGATCTCAGAGGTCGAGATCATCTCGATGTTGATGTCGGCGTCGGACAGTATCCGAAACATCCTCGCCGCCACACCCGTCTCTGTCTTCATCCCAGCTCCTACCACAGAGATCTTGGCGAGATCGTCATCGACACCGACACCCGTGGCACCTACCGTCTGTGCCGCGCCCTCCGCGGCCTTGCGGGCGGCATCCGCCGCTACGGCCGGCACGGTGAACGAGATGTCACCAAACCCGTCGATGGCGGCGTTTTGTATGATCATGTCGACGTTGACGCCGGCCTCGGCGATCTCCTCGAACAGCGCGGCGACCACGCCGCGCCGGTCGGGTACGCCGTGGATGGTGAGCTTCATCTCCGCGTCGTCGTGGGCGACACCCCTCACTACCGGCTCTTCCATCGTTTCCTCCTTGACCCATGTTCCCACGCCATCGTGAAACGATGACCGGACATGGATCGGAATGTCGTGTCGCACCGCATATTCGACGCTTCGCGGCATCAACACCCCCGCCCCTGCCCCGGCATACTCCAACATCTCCTCGTAGGAGATCTCGTCGAGCTTTCGGGCGCCGGCGACCATTCGCGGGTCAGCGGTGAAGATGCCGTCCACATCGGTGTAGATCTCACACACATCAGCCCCGAGGGCCGCGGCGAGCGCCACCGCGGTGGCATCGGAGCCGCCCCGTCCCAGGGTGGTGACATCCTTCGAGTCGGGGCTCACGCCCTGGAAGCCGGCGACGATGACGACCTTGCCCTCGTCGAGGGCATCGCTCACCCGGAACGGGGTGATGTCGACGATCTCTGCTTTGCCGTGCACCGCTGTGGTGAGTATGCCGGCTTGTGACCCAGTGAAACTCACCGCAGGAACTCCGTAGTCCTCGATAGCCATGGCCACCAGCGCCATCGAAATCCGCTCCCCGGCGGTCAGCAGCATGTCCATCTCACGGGGATGGGCCCGCTCCGACACGTCCCCTGCCAGACCGATCAGCTCATCGGTGGTCTCTCCCATCGCCGAGACCACTACGACGACCCGATTGCCGGCGGTGTGGTTCTCGGTGACGCGCTCGGCGACGTGCCTGATGCGATCTGCATCCGCAAGAGAGGTGCCGCCGAACTTCTGGACGACCAGGGCCATAGCGTGCAAAGTGTAGGGCTGGGACCGGATTCAACGGGCTTCGGTTCGTTTCTCTTGTCGTACGAGTCTTCGGTCGCATTCAGGAAGACCCCGGGCACGAACGATGGTCAGCAACGCCTCTTCCGGCCGATCACGGGCACCGCGGACCGGGTACGCTCGTAACGATGGCAACCGACAAGCGTGATCGCCAGCGGGCGAACCGTGAGGAGAAGAAGGCCGGGGAGGCCAAGGTCAAGCGGCGCCGAGAGGCCTACGCCCGCATCAAGAAGTGGGCGATCTACGCCGTCCTCATCGCCGCCTCGCTCGTCGCCCTCACCCTCTTCTTCCGCTGAGTGGCCGTCGACCTCCACACCCATTCGGAGGAATCGGACGGCACGGACAGCCCTGCCGAGTTGATTCGCCTGGCCAATGAGGCGGGGTTGAGTGCGATCGCGCTCACCGATCACGACACGCTCGCCGGGGTCGAGGAGGCGCGCGCCGCGGCCGGCAGCGCGGGGCCGCGATTGGTAGCCGGTGTCGAACTGTCCGTCGACCACGCCAACGTCAAGATCCACCTGTTGGCCTACTTCCTCGAACCCGGTGCCGGGCCGCTCCAGGACCGTCTCGCTGAGCTGAGGGAGGGTCGGCGCCGCCGTAATGTCGAGATCGTTGCCCGCCTACAGGACCTTGGGTATGACATCGAAGAGGCCGACGTGGCCGCCCAGACCGCCGGGGAGGCGGTGGGTAGGCCGCACATCGCCGATGCGCTCGTAGCCAAGGGCCTGATTGCATCCAGGGCGGCGGCGTTCGACGGCCTGCTGAGCGACGGCGGTGTGGCGTACGTGCAGCGACCGAGGCTCAGCGCAAAGGAAGCAATCCAACTCGCAACCGCCTCGGGGGCAGTGACCTCGGTCGCTCACCCGTACACGATCGACATGAATGCGACCACCTACCCGGCGCTGTTCGAGGAGCTAGGCGACGCGGGGCTCACCGGACTCGAGGCGTTCTACCCCGAGCACTCACCGAGCCTGCGAGAGCACCTGGCCACTCTCGCCACCGAGCTCGGGCTCGTGGCTACGGGGGGATCCGATTACCACGGCGCAGGAAAGCCAGGGCTGAAGGTGGGTACGGGAAGAGGGGACCTCGTGGTGCCGGACACAGCGCTGAGCGACCTGGAAGAGAGAAGGGGTTGAGTCGCGAGTCGCGAGTCGCGAGTCGCGAGTCGCGAGTCGCGAGTCGCAAGACGCAAGACGCAGGTCGCAGGACGCAAGACGCAAGACGCAAGACGCAAGACGCAAGACGCAAGACGCAAGACGCAAGACGCAAGACGCAAGACGCAAGACGCAGATAGATTCGTTGGATGGCTCACGGTTTAGCCCCCTCCGTCAGCCTCCCGATGGTCGGCTGCCATCTCCGCAACAGGAGAAGAGGAGGAGTCCGGTTCCCTACTCACCGCGCGATCTCGATATAGGCTCCCGCCGATGCTTCCGTACAACATCGACCACGTGGCGATCGCCGTCACCGACCTCGACACCGCAATCGCCGACTTCAGCGCCCAGTACGGGGCAGAGCCC
>CAXMPL010000205.1:0-4065 GCA_964195125.1 uncultured Kiloniellales bacterium
AAGCGGCTGATTCCGCTGTCGCTGGTGTGGATCATGGTGGTGATGGTCGCCGTTGGGCTCCGTCGCTTCGGGTTGCCGTGGTCATGAGTTGGCTCGACGAGATCCTCGGACCGTGGCGAGGCTTCCTGGTCACCTTCCGCCAGATGTTCAGGCGCAATGTCACCACGAGGTATCCAGAGCAGAAGCGAATCAAGCCGGAACGGTTCCATGGTCGTCACGTCCTCAACCGCTACCCGGACGGGATGGAGAAGTGCATCGGTTGTGAGCTGTGCGCCGGTGTCTGCCCTGCCGATTGCATCTATGTGCGCGGGGCAGACAACCCGGATGACGATCCGGTGAGCCCCGGAGAGCGTTACGGGTTCGTCTACGAGATCAACATGCTGCGTTGCATTTTCTGCGGCCTGTGCGTCGAGGCATGTCCCACCGAGGCGATCACGATGACGCATCTCTTCGAGTTGTCGGTCACCGATCGCGATGATGCGATGTTCACCAAGGCCGATTTGCTTGTCGACCGGGATGGGACGCCCAACCACAACGCACCTGCCGGTCCGCTCATCGACCTCGAAGAGCTGAAGCTGGCCGACGGCTGGATGCGGGCGACTTCGTCTGCCGGTCGAGCCGAGTACGAGGGAGTCGTGCAATGGAGCGAAAGCGCAGGTGGGAGTCCAGAGTCAGGAGTCCAGAGTCCAGAGGGGGACGACGACTCATGACTCTCGACTCTCGACTCTCGACTCTCGACTCATTGGCGACCGAGGGTTGTCGATGATCGAAGTCGTCGTCTTCCTCATCTTCGCCGGCGTCGCCATTGCCGGGGCGCTGGTGATGGTCATCGGGCGCAACCCGGTGCACTCGGCGGTCGGGCTCCTCACCACGATGTTCTCCATAGCGGTCTTCTACGTCCTCCAAAACGCCCATTTCATCGCCGCGGTCCAGGTAGTCATCTATGCCGGAGCCGTGATGACGCTATTCCTGTTCGTGATCATGATGATCGGAGTCGACAAGACGGAGGACACCACAGAGCAGATTCCGTGGCAGCGCCCGATCGCGATCGTGGTCAGCGTCGGCCTGGCTGCAGTGATCTTGATTGCGGGCAGCAGGGCCTGGATCACCGGCCGCAGCGTTTTCGGCGTCGACGGAATCAACGGGACGATCGAGGTCGTCGCCGACGCACTCTTCGGAACGTGGACGCTTGCCTTCCTCTCCACAGTGTTCTTGCTCACGATCGCCGCGGTTGGGACGATCGCGATGGCGCAGTACAGCCCGCGCCGGCCGGAGGAAGAGTCGTGATGGTCACTCCCGGCTGGTACATGGCCCTCGCCGCCGTGTTGTTCTCGATTGGTGGCGCCGGGGTCTTGGTCCGCCGAAACGCCCTTGTGATGTTCATGTCGATCGAGCTGATGCTCAACTCGGTCAACCTCACCTTCGTCGCCGCCGGAACCGGGCTCGGGCTCATCGAGGGGCAGACCGCCGCTCTGTTCGTCATCGTCGTTGCCGCGGCCGAGGTGACCATCGGGCTTGCCATCCTCGTTGCAGTATTCAGAGGCCGGGCGACGGCCAACGTCGACGAGCTGAGCAGCCTGGGGGGATGACGGGGTGATCGACTACCTCTGGGTGCTCATCGTCCTGCCGCTGCTGGGTGCCGCCACCCTCATCGTCTTCGGGAAGCGCATCGGTGAGCCTTGGTCCGGTTGGCTGGCTTCCGCCCTCGTCGGAACCGCCTTCTTGATCGCGGCAGGCCTCACCGTCCCACTCGTTACCGGCGACGGTCATCCGGAGACGGTCGAGCTGTTCTCCTGGATAGCGGTGCTCGGTCTGGACGTTTCCTTGCTGTGGGATCCGTTGGCCGCACTGATGACCCTCATCGTCACCGGTGTCGGGTTCCTCATCCACGTCTACGCCGTCGGCTATATGCACGGCGACGAACGGTTCGGTCGGTTCTTCGGCTACATGAACCTGTTCATCGCTTCGATGCTGACCCTCGTCCTCGCCTCCAACTTCGTCGTGATGTTCGTCGGGTGGGAGCTGGTCGGGTTGTCCTCATACTTGCTGATCAGCTTCTGGTTCGTCAGGCCGGCGGCGGCGGCGGCGGGGAAGAAGGCCTTCATTGTCAATCGCATCGGCGACTGGGGGTTCCTGGTTGCCCTGTTGCTCATCTTTGCTGCGTTCGGGACCTTCGAGTTCGCCGCCGTCTTCGCGGAAGCGCCAACGGGGCTGACCACCGGGATGGCAACGGCGATCACATTGCTGCTCTTCCTCGGTGCCGTCGGCAAGTCGGCACAGATCCCGCTGTACGTGTGGCTCCCAGACGCCATGGAGGGCCCGACTCCGGTGTCGGCGCTCATCCACGCGGCGACGATGGTCACCGCCGGCATCTACATGATCGCCAGAACGGCGGTGCTGTTCGAGCTGGCGCCCGCCACCCTCACCTTGGTGGCGACCGTTGGTGCGGCCACTGCCCTCTTCGCCGCCACCCTGGCCATGGGCCAGCGCGACATCAAGCGGGTGCTGGCGTATTCGACGATCAGCCAGCTCGGGTACATGGTCATGGCGGCGGGGGTCACCGCGTTCACCGCCGGCATGTTCCACCTCATGACCCACGCCTTTTTCAAGGCGCTCCTTTTCCTCGGAGCCGGTGCCGTGATCCACGCCGTAGCAGGAGAACAGGACATGTGGAGAATGGGCGGTCTCCGCAAGGTCATGCCGATCACGTTCTGGACGATGGTTGTGGCCTGGCTCGCCATCGCCGGGGTCGTGCCCCTCTCCGGGTTCTGGTCGAAGGATGAGATCCTCGCGGCCGCCTTTGCCCACGGCACCTACTTCGTCTTTCTCTGGGCGATCGGTGTGGTGGCCGCGCTGCTGACGGCGTTCTACATGACGCGGCTGATGATCCTCACCTTCGGGGGCGAAGAGCGGTGGCCGGACGGAGTCGAGGCGAGCGGGGCGCCGCCGATTCTGACGGTACCCCTGGTGATCCTCGCCGTGCTCTCAGCGACCGCCGGCATCTTCAACACTCCGTTCCGGCTTAGCCTCGAGCACTTCCTCGAACCGAGCTTCGAGGGCGTGACCCAACAGCAACCGCCCGAAGGGGCGATCGTGGTGGCTCTGGCGGCCGTCGCCCTGGTCGTCGCCCTGATCGGGATCCTCTGGGGGTGGGCGCGGTATGCCAGGAAGCTGCCGGTCGAGGAAGGCGGTTTCTGGGAGGCGGCGGTCGACGGCTATCGGATCGACGACCGGTACGGAAGGCTTGTTGTCGCGCCGGGCAGGGCGATGGCGACGTGGGCGGCCGAAATTCTGGACGGACGAATCATCGACGGTTTCGTCAACGGGGTCGGAGCGGGCGTCAAGTCCTTCGGCGATTCGTTGAGCGGGACCCAATCCGGTTGGGTCCGCTGGTACGGGGCGGTGATGGCCGCAGGGGCGCTCGGGCTCCTCCTGTGGCTGCTCCTCAGCGGAGGGCTCTTCTGATGGTGCTACCCACCCTCATCCTCCTGCCGCTAATCGGCGCCGTCGCGGTCGCGCTGGTCCCCAAGCACCGATCCGAGCTTCTCTTCCCGCTCGGATTGGCGGTCAGCATCCCGCCGCTGGTCGCCGCACTGTGGGTCGCGGCCAACTTCACGGTCGGCGAACCGTCCTTCCAGTTCGTCACCGATCACACCTTCTCTGAGTCGCTTGGCGTCGGGTGGCGTCTCGGTATAGACGGCATTTCGCTGTGGCTTGTGGTGCTCACCGCCCTGCTGTTCCCGCTGGCACTGGCCGCATCCACCGCGATCACCGATCGCACCAAATCGTACCTGGTGGCGATGCTGATCCTGGAGACCGGCCTTCTCGGAGTGTTCCTGGCGCTCGATCTGCTCCTCTTCTTTGCCTTTTTCGAGATCGTGCTGGTTCCGATGTACCTGCTGATCGGGATCTGGGGATCGGAGAACCGCCGCTACGCCTCGCTCAGGTTTGTCCTGTTCACCGGCGCCGGGTCGGTCTTCCTGCTCGGCGGCATCATCGTGCTTGCCCTGTTCACCGGCGACCTCGTCGACCAACTGAGCAGCTTCGACATCCGGATGATGCTCG
>CAXMPL010000206.1:0-8066 GCA_964195125.1 uncultured Kiloniellales bacterium
GTACCTCGACGAGGGCACCCACTTCGCAGAAGGCTCGATGGCGCCAAAGATGCGCGCCGTCGTCCAGTACCTGGAGGGAGGCGGCAAGGAAGCGCTCATCACCAACCCGGAGAACATCGAGCGAGCCGTCGCAGGGGAGACCGGTACCAGGATTGTTCCGTGATCGGGTTGGCATGCGTGGTGTGTGGCGCCACCTACCCGGCCGACTTTGCGGGATACGTGTGCCCGCGTCACGGTGACGACGGCATCCTCGACGTCCAATACGACTACGAGCAGATCGCGTCCACATTCACCAAGGAATCGCTCGCGGAGAACCACAACCACACCATGTGGCGCTACGGACCCCTGCTGCCGATCGCCCCCGATTCGAGAGTCCCGCCGCTGACCGTTGGCGGGACGCCGATGTACCACGCGCCTCGCTTGGCCGCGGCCGCCGGGGTCGGCACAGTGCTGGTCAAGGACGAAGGGCGCCAGCCAACCGCCTCGCTCAAGGACCGCGCTTCGGCGATGGCGGTGACCAAGGCCTTGGAGCAGAAAGCCGATGTCGTCACCACCGCCAGCACGGGTAACGCTGCGGCGGCGTTAGCAGGGATGGCGGCCAGCGTCGATCTCGATAGCGTGATCTTCGTGCCTGCATCTGCGCCAGAGGCCAAGATCGCCCAGCTCCTCGCCTACGGGTCGACGGTCGTTCTTGTCGAGGGCTCCTACAGCGATGCCTTCGACCTGTGCATGGATGCCGCGATCGAGTTCGGCTGGTACAACCGCAACACCGGATACAACCCCTACATGACCGAGGGTAAAAAAACCGCCGGATTGGAGATCCTGGAGGACCTCGGCTGGGAGGTACCGGACGCCATCTTCGTCAGCGTCGGTGACGGCTCGATCATCGGCGGCGTGCACAAGGCGGTCAAGGACGCACTGGCACTGGGATGGATCGACACCGCTCCACGCATTTTTGGCATCCAGGCCGCCGGCAGTGACTACCTCGTTCAGGCCTTCGAAAGCGGTGAGGACGTCCTCACCAAGCCACCCATCGAAGCCGACACGGTGGCGGATTCGATCAGCGCCGACCTGCCCCGAGACCGAGTCAAGGCGATGGCGGCGGTCACCGGGACCAACGGCGCCTACCTGAGGGTGAGCGACGACGAGATCCTGGCGGCGATTCCGCAGCTCGCCCGCGGCAGCGGCGTGTTCGCCGAGCCGGCCGGCGCTGCGTCGTATGCGGGACTACTGGCAGCCTCAAAACATGGTCTGATCGGCGCCGAGGACCGCGTCGTCGTCCTGGCCACCGGCAGCGGGCTCAAGGATGTCGCCTCGGCGTTGCGGGCGGTGGAGGCCGCCGGTCCCGAATCCATCCGGGTCGAGCCCACGCTCGACGCCCTGAAGGCAGCTCTCCCCCAATCCTGAAAGGAACCCACATGATCGATCTGACTGTCAACGACGCCGTGCTCGACTCTGCGGTCGAAACCGCACGAGAGCACAACTTCCGCATCCCCACCTTCAAGCAGATGCGTGATCCGTCGTTGATCCCGGTCGACATCACCGCCCAGCTTGGTTCGGTGGGGCTGTCGGATCTCGACCCGCTCAATCTGTACCGGATCACCTGGCACAACGAGCCGACCGATAGCGGTGGTGGCTTCGGCCCGGTGAACACCATCGAGTTCGCTCCGGAGCTCACCGGAGTCGACGCCCGCATCATCCTGCTCGTCGGCAAGTGGTTTCCCACCGGGACGCACAAGGTTGGCGCCGCGTTTGGCTGCCTCGTCCCGCGGCTGGTCACCGGCCAGTTCGATCCGGCGACCCAGAAGGCGGTATGGCCGTCGACCGGCAACTATTGCAGGGGCGGGGCATACGACTCCAACCTCCTCGGCTGCGCGTCGGTCGCCATCCTCCCCGAGGGGATGAGCCGGGAACGTTTTGACTGGCTGGAGAAGGTCGCAGGCGAAATCATCAAGACCCCGGGCTCCGAGTCCAACGTCAAGGAGATCTTCGACAAGTGCAATGAGCTGAGCCTCTTTGGTGAGGACCTGGTCATCTTCAACCAGTTCGACGAGTTCGGGAACTACCTGTGGCACTACTCGGTGACCGGGCCTGCGATGGTCGAGGCCGTGGAGGCGGCGATGGGTCCCGGCGACACCTTCCGCGGGGTCACGCTCACCACCGGCTCGGCAGGAACCATCGCTGCCGGGGATTACCTCAAGCAGATGTACCCGACATCGAAGATCGCCGCCGGGGAGGCGGTGCAGTGCCCGACCATGCTGTACAACGGGTTCGGCGAGCACCGCATCGAGGGCATCGGAGACAAGCACATCCCCTGGGTGCACAACGTAAAGAACACCGACCTGGTGATCGGGCTCGACGACGAGGCCACAATCAGCCTCATCCGGCTGTTCAACGAGCCCGCCGGGATCGATTATCTCGTCGACCAGGGGGTCAAGCCCGATCTGATCGCTGAGCTGCCTCTGCTCGGGATATCCGGGGCAGGCAATCTGCTGTCGGCGATCAAGTTCGCCCGCTATTTCGAGTTGGGATCAAACGACGTCGTCGTCACCGTAGGCACCGACTCGATGGAGATGTACGGCAGCCGTCTCGAAGAGCTCAACGCCGAGCGCGGCGAGTTCACCGCCCTCGATGCGGCTGGGGCGCACCACCGCTACCTGCTCGGCGCCGGCATCGACCACGTGCACGAGCTGGGCTACTACGACCGGAAGCGGATCCACAACCTCAAGTACTACACCTGGGTCGAGCAGCAAGGGAAGACCTATGAAGAGATCCAGGCGCAATGGTACGACGAGGGCTATTGGACCTCGGTGCAAGCGCTGATCGATCCCATCGATGAGCTGATCGATGCGTTCAATGCCAGGGTGGCCGGCTAAAGCGAGTTCGGAGTTCCCGGTTCCCAGTCTTGAGTTCCCTGTCGCTAGTCGGTGCTGCCGTTAGCCTCTATTGGCAGCGAGTCAGGTCCGGAATGATCTAGGGACGTCGGGAGGTCGCGATGATGAGTTCTCGACTGGCACTTTTCGTGATCTTGGTCCTCGGCCTGGCGGCGGCGGCCTGCGGGACGACGACCGAGGCGACGACGTCGGCGGACACCCCTGACACCTCTACCACCGCGGCTCCCTCGAGCACTACCACGAGCGTAGCGACGGCGACAGGGACGGATCTGACCACGACCACCGTGGCTGCGGCGACGACCACGACCCTTGCCGGGGTCCCGATCGACCTTGGCCCAGCGTCGGGTGACGTGCTGGCCGTGGTCGGCCTTGCCCACGACGACGTGCTCAACGTCCGCGCCGCACCTGGAGCCTTCAACCCGATCCTCGACACCATCGAACCCACCGGTACGGCTATCGCAACCGGGACGGCCAGGGACCTGGGCCGCGCCATCTGGTTTGAGCATGACACCGGTGACGCGGTTGGCTGGTCGAACCTGTCCTTTGCCGCCTACGCCGGGGGAACCGACGATGCGACCGAGGAGGTTCTCTCTGTCCTCGGTGAGATCCCTATCGCCGAGTCGATGGGCGCCCTCGGCCTGATTGTGGCCGGGTCGTTGGCATCGTTGGAACCTGCCTCCAGGATCGTCATGTCGGTTGCCCCGACCCAAGGTGACCTCGGTGAGGTCACCTACGACGTCATCGGCCTTGGCGACGATTCCGTATACGGGTACCGACTCCACATTTTTGGCGAAGAGGTGATCGACGGCTTCTCCTTGGACAGAGTGGAACGCACCGCCTTGTGCAGCCGGGGCGTCGACGCAGAGGGCCTCTGCGTCTGACCCGGTAGCCTCCAACGCATGGAGGTTCGTACGACGCCAAAGCATGGGTCGGAGAAGGAAACCCTCGCCGCCTTCCTCGACAACAACCGGGCGGTGATGGTGTGGAAGCTCGATGGCCTATCCGAGCAAGATGCCAGACGCCCCATGGTGGAGTCGGGCACCAACATGCTCGGCCTCGTCAAGCATCTTGCCTGGGTGGAGCGTTGGTGGTTTGAATACAACTTTGCCGGCAGCGAGGTCGATTTCCCGTGGTCGGACGATGACCCGGATGCCGAGTTCCGCGTCGACGACGAAGAGACCATTGGCGACATCGTCGCCCTGTACGAGGCAGCCGTAGCGGACAGCAACGAGATCATCGACAGCGCCGGACTCGAGGATCTTGCCGCGGTGACCCGCGACGGGGTTTCGCGCTCGCTCCGCTGGATCGTCGGCCACATGGTCGAGGAGACCGCCCGCCATGCCGGTCACGCCGACATTGTGCGCGAGCTCATCGACGACAACACAGGCTATATGCCGAAGAAGACCTGAGTCACGAGTCACGAGTCACGAGTCACAAGTCACAAGTCACAAGCCAGGCTTTCTTACGTCTTGCGTCTTGTCACTCGCCGACTGAAGGCTCTTTCTAACCGTCGTAGCCAACAGCGCCGTTGTGTGGCACAATCCCGTTACGGAGAGAGGAGGTGGTCCAGCTTGAGTGAAAGTTCTTATAGGACCCCGGAGGTGGCCGAGCGCTAACGGCCGCAACTAGGAAGGAGTGGCCGTTCGCCCTACGGGGCAGGTGGCGACTCCAACTCGGACCACCGGGACCCGGAGACCGTGGGTTGGTCCTCCCACGGCGGCGAGGAATCGCTGAAGTTCTCCGGGTCTTCACCATTTCGCAAGTCCCGAGGCGCAAGTCGCGCGCGTCTTGTTACCGGCGACTATTCGGCAGGTACCCTCCCGCCATGGACTGGGAGACCTACCTCAAGGAAGAAACCCAGTGACGTCGCCGCTTGTCTCGTCGGAGATCGGGTCACTGCGCACGGTCATGGTGCACCGCCCAGGTCTTGGCATTGCCAGGATCACACCGGACAGCAAGGAGGACTTGCTGTTCGACGACCTCCTCTGGCTGGAGCGAGCCCAGGAGGAGCACGATCGGTTCACCGACATCCTGCGATCGAGGGGTGTGGAGGTCCTCTACTTCGAAGATCTGCTCCGGGATGTGCTCGGTGACGATGGGGTGCGCGACAGAATCATCGAAACCGTCTTCGCCCCGGCTCGCATCGGCCCCCGCATCGCCGAGTCGATGCAGGCGAGACTGCGCGATGAGCCGGTGGAGCGGGTGAGCGACGTCGTCATCGGGGGTTTGCTCGAGTCCGAGCTCGAGGAGTGGGGTATCGACCACCTGTACGGGGACCTGGTGGCCGATCAGCTGCATTATGTCCTGCCACCGCTCCCGAACCTGCTGTTCATGCGAGACAACGCTTCCTGGATCGGGAACGGGCTGGTATCCAGCGTGATGGCCAGCAGTGCCAGGGAGCACGAATCGAAGATCGTGCGGGTGATCTACGACCATCATCCGCGTTTCGCCGACAGCCACTGGCCCACCTGGTACGGCGACGGCCCGGATGAGCATCTCCCTGCAAGCATCGAAGGGGGCGATGTGCTCGTCCTGTCCGAGGACACCATCATGGTCGGGCTCAGCGAGCGAACCACCCCAGCCGCGGTAGAGATGCTGGCCAGGAACCTGTTCGCTGGCTCGCCGGTGCGAAACGTTGTGGTCGTCCACCTGAGGAAGGAGCGGGCGGTGATGCACCTGGACACGGTCATCACGATGGTCGATGTGAACCTGTTCAACGTGTTCCCCGGTGTCCTAGACGGTTCCAAGGTGCACGTGATTCGGCCGGGTTCTGAGCGCGCTCTCGACGTGACTGCCTATGACTCACTTCGCCGGGCGCTGCGCGATGCGCTCGGCAACGACGACCTCGAGTTCGTCTCCACCGAGGGAGACGCGATCCGGCATTTGCGCGAACAGTGGGACGACGGTCACAACACCCTCGCCATCGAGCCAGGGGTGGTGGTCGCCTACGAGCGAAACCGCGAGACGAACCAGCGGCTCACCGAACATGGCATTGAGGTGATCGAGTTCGACGCGGCTGAGCTGGGCCGTGGCCGGGGGGGAAGTCGCTGCATGACCCAGCCGATCCTCCGGGACCGGGTCTAGCGGACCTGGGCCCGGCGGCGGCCGGTAGGCTCGCCGCCGATGGCACTCATCGAAACCACCAAGCTGGTCAAGGTTTTCGACAAGGACATATCGTGAGCCGCAAGCCGCCAGTCGCCAGTCGCCAGTCGCAAGATCTCGTCACGGTGTCGGTGTACTCCACCCGGTCTGATGCGGAGATTGCGCGGGCACGGCTGGCTGCCGAGGGCATCGACGCCCTGGTGATGGCCGATGACGAGGGTGGTCTTAACCCCGGATTCTTCAACCGGTACGGCGTACGGGTGGTGGTTCGCGCCGACCGGGCCGACACGGCACGAGCTGCCCTCGGCGTTGCCTCGCTCGCTGTGCCTGGGGAAGCGGTCGAAGCGATGATCCAGCACGCTCGTTTCAACACACCCGAGGAAGCCTGCGGGTTGTTTGCGGTCGGTGACGACGGTTCGGTCACCATGGTCTACTGCCTGACGAACCTCGACCATTCTGCGGTGTCTTACACCATCGATCCCGAGGAGCACTTTCAAGCGTGGAGTCATGCCCGTCGCCATGGATGGGAGATCGGCGGAGTCTTCCACTCCCACCCGTCATCGCCTCCGGTGCCTTCCGACTCCGATCTCGTCGGGCTCGATCCCGACTGGGTGTCGATCATCCTCGGAGTCGGCGCCGAGGAGGTGCGGGCCTTCCGCGTGGAGGGCGGGATCCCAACTGAGGTCGTTCTTGAGCGTCGATAACCTCGCCGCCATGCCTGCTGGGCGCCTCGCAGTGCGCTCGCCGGCCATGCTTCCGGCCATGCTTGTTGGGCGCCTCGCAGTACGCTCGCCGGCCATGTCCGAGGATCATACGCCGGAGGCGTATCGCGCCCTGTTCGCCCTCATAGGAGCCGGATTGCAATTCGCCGCGCTGGTCTTCATCCTTGCCTCCTGGCTGGTTGCGCCGTGGTGGGTGGTGGGCGGGCTGCTCGGCGTCTGGCTCGTCACCACCGTCTGGTCGTGGTTGGGGTGGCCGAAGCGGATGTGGCTGCCAACCGCCACCGGCACCGTCGTGGCTGTGTTGTGGATCGCGGCGCTTGCTCTGCTCAGACGATGACGACGCTCACCGTCTTGGGGTCGAGCGGCGGTTCACCGACGAGGACGAATCCAGCGTCTGGATATCTGCTGACGAGTGCAGCGACATCCGTTTGGCTCGACGCCGGCACCGGCACCTTCATGGCTCTCGCCGGTCACATGGACCCTGGTACGTTGTCGGCGGTCGTGATCAGCC
Source organism: uncultured Kiloniellales bacterium (assembly GCA_964195125.1). Taxonomy (GTDB): domain Bacteria; phylum Actinomycetota; class Acidimicrobiia; order Spongiisociales; family UBA5794; genus JACZST01. The sequence goes on from CAXMPL010000206.1 coordinate 7,230, forward strand.
ACATCCACGTCGACCACTGCTCGGACCTGTTTGGCTTGTATGGTTATCTCGCCCACGGGCCATCCGGAAACGTGCCGATCCCGGTATATGTGCCACAAGGTGCCGCCGAGCATCTGTCGGCCTTCGTCCGAGCCGGCGAGGGGCACGTATTCCACACGGTCTTCGACCTCACCGAGGTCGTACCCGGCGACGAGGTCGATGTCGCCGGCACCAAGATGCGGTTTGGGAAAGCGATCCATCCGGTCCCGGCGTTGGTTACGCGAGTCGAAGCCGGCGACACCGCGGTGACCTACTCGGGAGACACCGGTCCCGGCTCCGATCTGACGGAACTGGCGACCGATGCCGATCTCTTGCTGTGCGAAGCGTATATCGCCGGGGAGCGGGCCGGCGACACCTACCCGTACCATCTGACCGCGGCCGAGGCCGGATCGGCGGCCGAGGCAGCGGGGGTGGGGCGTCTCGTGATTACCCACCTTGCCTCGGACATCGATCCGGCAACTGCCGTTGTGGAGGCCAAGGTGGCCTTCGGCGGGCCGGTCGATTCGGCAGCGCCGGGCGCCTCATTCACGATCGAGGAGGAACGATGAGAGAGGGCAGGGACGCGGATGCACTCCGACCGGTGACGATCAGACGCGGATACACCGACATGACGCCGGGTTCCGTGCTGATCGAAATGGGACGGACCAAGGTGCTGTGCACGGTGGCGTTCGACGACGACATACCACCCTGGATGAGGGAGAGCGGTGAGGGATGGGTGACCGCAGAGTACGCGATGTTGCCGGGCTCTAGCCCGCAGCGGGTGCGGAGAAGCTCGATCTCCGGTGGCCGCACCAAGGA
>CAXMPL010000207.1:0-3081 GCA_964195125.1 uncultured Kiloniellales bacterium
GCACTCTCGATCGAATCCCCGGCTCCGAACGGTGACGCGAGCGAGTCGTCGTTGACGGAAAGAGCACTGACCTCATCGAAACTGAGCACGGTCGGGCTGTCGACTTCCGCCAGCGCAACCACATCGTTCAGCTGGAGGTCGTCGTCCGAGTCGCCATTGACGGCCCCCGCGCCGCCAGCAGTCAGCGCAATGGCCACCGACACGGTGCCGCTGATTATCTTGAACCTGGTCGAATGTTCCACATCTTCTCCTCGGGTCCGTACCTGCCCACCTTCCAGCCCGCCTTGCCAAATCGTATGTCACGCTCGGTAAACGGTGTGCAAAGCCAGGCGAAAACGAGGGTAAAATAAACGACTGCGGTGGTCTTCAACGACCCTCAGCGGTTCAGTTGGGATCGTTAAGAGGCTCCGCAAATAGGGCGCGATCCGGTCTCTGTCGGCGAAGGCCGTTTGCGGAGCCGTGGCCCGAGCGGCCCGCCGCGAAGCGGCAAGAGCGGGAAAATGGCTCCACTTCTGTCGAGACGACCGGTCACCTATCGGTGGTCGCTCTATCGAGATCCTGGGCGGAGTCGATCCACCGCTCCGCGAGCGAGATTCTGCGTTCGGTCTGCGTGCGCCAATTCGTCTCGAACACACGAAAGGGTCCGGTGGCGAGGGCGAATACCGATGCCGCAATGGCCAGCCGCAAATCGATCGGGTCGACGAGTGCGTCGAACTCCTTGATCAGTACTGCACCGTATCGGGTCAGATTGCGACGCGAGCTCGAAATCAGCGACAACGTCGCCAGATGTCCCAGGATCGAGCCGTAGTCGTCGGACCGGTATCCAACACCGACCGTGTCGACGTCGATCAGACCGACGATCTCGGGTCCCTTGACGAGGACCTGGGAGGTGTGGAAATCACCATGTACTGCGACCGTCGGCTCGCCGGGTTCACCGGCTACTGCGTGGACGATGGCGTCGATGCGCGAGACGAACTCGGGAGTCACTGCCTTGAGGAGAGCGGCATGGTTTGTCGCGTGTTTTCTCGGCCGGGTCACAGTAGATGCTGTCGGGTCGGTGGGAAGAGCTTCGAGCAGCGAACGCAGCTGAGCGGCCTCGGGGAGGCGCTTCGTCCCCGACTCCAAGGCCTTGCGGAGTGTTCGACCGCGCATGGCCTGCATGGCTACCAGGCCCAGGTCCTCCGACCAGCCCAGGCTGTGCGGGACGGGGACGGACCCGGCCATGGCGTCATGGATACGTTGTAGATCGGCTATGCGCGAAGGGCGCAGTACTTTGAGGAAGATCCGCGCCTGGGGCGAGACCACCTCGATTACCGCGCGACGCCCGGGTCGATACGCTCGGGTGCTCAGACGGACCTGGTCGGTTTTCACCCCCAGCTGCTCGAGGACGCCTCGGATCTGGTCGGGATCGGTCGCGGGCGCCAGGCCCGGAAGGAACGGGTCATATGGAAAACGCCATACGGCAACCTCGATCCCGTCTGCGGTGAGTACGGGAACGTGGTCGGGCACTTCGATACCGGCCGATGCAACGAAAATCTCGCGGGTCTTGCCTCCATCGTGCTGCTCCGCTTCGACGCGGTACTGGACGGTCACCGACCGCCCTGGGACATAGCGCACCTGCATGATGCGGCTCGACACGAGGCGGGCGCCGAGCTCCGCCAGAACCCCGCCCAGAACGTCCTCGGCTTCAGGCCCTAGCAGCAGCGACAGCTCGGGAAGATCCGGATCGGCGGGGCGCTCATTTTGACCTGCAGCCACAGGACTGATTTTGACAGCCTTTCGTCGGTCCTGCCTCTCTTCTTACCCGGAGCGGTGTTCCCGACTATGCGCGGCCGCTCGAGGCGTTCCCACCTGGGTGCGGTGTCCGGAATACGTGAGACCACCGTCGACCGTCACGGCCATGACCGCGAAACACCGACGCTGACGGGTCGATGCGGTCCAACGACAATCGTCGATTGGCGGCAGCAGCGGATCAGACCTGAGCGAGGCTCCGGGCCCAACGCCGCCAGGGATCCGAAAGCTCAGCGGCTTCAAGGAGCCGACCCGACTCGTGCTGGTCTCGGTCGTAGATGCGGGCGATATCGCCGACGGTGAGACCGTGTTCGGGAGGGGTGCCGATCTCGATCCGATCGCCGGCGGCGAGTGATCCCTCCTCGACGATCCGCAGGTAAGCCCCGGGCCGGTGGGCGGCCGAGAACACCTGGGGAAACCCGGAGTTCTCCATGCGGATGCCCAGCTTGTAGCAAGGCACCCGGGGCTCGCTCACTTCGAGAGCCACGTCCCCGATCCGCCAGTGCTGACCAACCACCGCTCCACCGACGTCGACCCCCTGGGTGGTGAGGTTGTCACCGAATGTGCCAGGAGGAAGGGTGCGGCCGAGCTGCCCGCTCCACCAGTCGTAGTCCTCCCAGGCATAGGCGTATACCGCCTTGTCGACCCCGCCATGGACGCGGCGGTCGGCCTGGTCGTCGCCGCCAACGTTGACGCCTGCGACCCGTACCGCGCCTTCGACGGGAAACTTGTAGATCCCGGTGGACACGATGCGACCCCGGAACTCGACGGTCCGAAGCTCGCCGACGTTGACCGAAACGATCCTGCTCATGGCTTGGGAACGCTGGGAAGGAAGCGGTTATGCCGTCGACTGAACAGACGCTGCGACATGGCCGGTCATCACCTGCTGGTCATCTCGCGCCCTCAGTGCGCCGTCACCTCGCCACAGCTCGGCAGCCACACCTCTCTTCAAGTCGCCCAAAATTGGCACCGCCACAAAGCCCCTCGCCTGGCGAGACAGTGGACAAGCCGGCGTGACCGGTGGGTGGAGCTTCGACTAGGTTCGATGCGAGATTCCCGTCATTGGAGGCGTCGTGGCGTCATCGGTGCACGTTGTCTTCAAGACCCATCTCGACGTCGGGTTCACGGACCTCGCCAAGAGGGTGGTCCAGCGTTATCACGAGGTGCACATTCCCCGCGCGGTCGCCCTGGCTCGCGAGCTGCGCGGGTCGGCCGGCCCCGAGCGTTTCGTCTGGACCACCGGTTCGTGGATCATCGCCGATCACCTCGAGCAGGCGGATACCGCAGGGC
>CAXMPL010000208.1:0-8153 GCA_964195125.1 uncultured Kiloniellales bacterium
AGGGACCCGGAAGGCGGCTACGTCATGCTGGGCAAGACATTCAAGGGGCTCACCGACGAAATGCTGGTCTGGCAGACGGAGAGATTCCTCGAGATCGAGGACCACAGGGACGGGCATGTGGTTTACCTGGAGCCGCAGATCGTCTACGAGATCGCGTTTGATGGCGTGCAACGCTCCCCACGCTACCCGGGCGGTGTCGCCCTTCGATTCGCCAGGGTGAAGCGCTACCGGGAGGACAAGGACCCGGACGATGCCGACACGATCGACACCGTGCGAGCGATCCTGGAGCGAAGAAGCTGAGACGCAAGACGCAAGGAGGGCCTGCTTGAGACTTGAGACGCAAAATGAACTACAGTGTTGTAACTCACCCAGGAGCCCGCATGGTCGTTGCCGTACATGAGACCCTCACCGAGGTCGACCGCGTCGCCGCCGCCACGCTCGAGGTGTATACGCGCCGCCGGGATCAGGCCACTGAGATGCCGCTCGCCGAGCTGATCGACGTCCCAAAGGCCCTCGGCTCGCTGCGCGCCGTAGTAGCCCGCGGCGAGCGGTCGGTCGAGATCGTGCTCGACGCCGATGTCGATTCGTCTTCTCTTCCGGCCGGGATATGGAACCTGGCCGATGATGGTTGGCAGCCGGTGGTCCTCATCGCTCTGGATCGCATCGGAGAGGCCCACAGCGGGTTGCGCGGCGCTCCGTGCAAGCTGCAACCTTGGTGGACGGTGGACGACGAGGTGGTGTTCGGAGCCTTCGAGATCCCGTAACCGGCTCGTCGGCGCCCCCGACGGGCACCTAATCTCAACGCGATGCCGGTTCCGTTGCACACTCAGACGGTCATCGCCCTCGTTTGGGACTTCGATCGCACCCTGATTCCCGGCAACATGCAGGGCCCGATCTTCGATGAGTACGACGTCGATCCCGCAGACTTCTGGGCCGAGGTCGATGGGCTGATCGACTACTACAAGCGCCAGGGTGTGCTCATCCAGCGCGACACCGCGTATCTGGGGCACATGCTCACCTACGTCAGGGAGGGGATCTTCAAGGGGCTGACCAACAAGAAGCTCCACGATCTTGGCAAGAAGCTGGAGCCCGCTCCCGGGATCCCTGAGTTTTTCGAAGACACCAGGCGCCACGTCGCTGAGATCCCCGAGTTCGAAGCCGAGAGCATCGCCGTCGAGCACTACGTAGTGAGCACCGGGATCCTCCCCATGATCGAGGGCAGCGTGATCGCCACCCATGTCGACGGCATTTGGGCCAACACCCTGATCGAGACCCCGGCGCAGCCCGGCTACCTTGATCAGCTCCCGGTGCGGGCGACCTCGGCACCGGTGAGCCACGTCGGCTACACCATCGACAACACATCGAAGACCAGGGCGATCTTCGAGATCAACAAGGGTGTAAACAAGACGCCCGACATGGACGTCAACGCCCGGATGGCCGAGTCGCAGCGGCGGGTGCCGCTGCACCACATGGTCTACATCGCAGACGGGCCGTCCGATGTCCCTTCCTTTGCGATCATGAACAATGCCGGAGGCAAGACGCTCGGCGTGTATACCTTGGAACCGGTCGACAATTACGGCAGCGTCAAGCGGCTCCAGGAGCAGGGGAGGATCCAGGGGATGGCCGAGGCCGACTTTCGCCAGGGTAAGCCTGCCTACCTGTGGCTTATGGACAGTATCGAGCAGATCGGCCATGAGATCGTCGAGGCTCGCCGCCAGGCCTTTGCCTCGATCCCGAACCCGCCAGGGCATGTGTGATTTAGCTTGCTTTGCTCGCTCCGCTCGCCGTATTACGTACTACGTATCACGTAAGACGATCGTTTCGGGTCAGGAGCGGACCCTGGTGGGGGTGATTCGGATCGGGACCGGGTATTTTTCGGAGAACCACTCGGCGGTCCATCCGTAGTTATCCATGAATCGCTGGTATTTCGACATGTAAGCCGGCACGTTGTAACACTTTGGGGCATTTTCATCGATCAATGCATCGCCCTCGATAACCACTACCGCCCCGCCGAGCCCGTCCCCGTCGAGATGGAAGGACACCCGCCGGTTGGCGCCGATATTCGCCGTCCTTGGGGTGCCGGCAAGGCTGTAGACGAGGATGCTTTCGCCGTCGAACAGGAACCAGACGGGCGAGGTCTGCGGGGTTCCCTTCGGAGTGACTGTGGTCAGCCATCCGATCGACTCGAGATCGAGGCGCTTTGTCGCCTGCTTGGATACGTTCATGTGCGGCCGTTCACAACACGTCGTCGCCGTCCGGGAAGAAGGCGTACATGCGTTCCCCGGTGAACAACTTGGCTACCGGATCCCACGGGAAGTAGATGATGACCCGCCATGTGACCTGCTCCCCGGTCGGGGGGCGGCCAAGCCACTCGCTCCGGTGGGTCCCGGTGGCGACCGCCTCTTCGCACACCCCCTGCGGGCCGACGACGATGTAGGTGAGGTTGAAGTCGATGTCGGGAAAGGCACCGAGCAGCCCGGTATAGAAGCGGGTCGCCCCCTCGTGGCCCTCCCATCGCTCTCCGCTCTGGACCAGCTCGTAGACGCAGTCGTCGGTGAGGGTCGCCATCAAGCCAGCGACGTCTCTTGCATCCTCGGCGAGCGAATGCGCCTTCCAGAGATCACGGATCTCGGCGTATTCCTCGGGGGTGCGCTTCAGCAGCTCCCGCACCGGCTCGCGCCTCGCCCTTGCCTCGTCCATCAGGGGGTGGTCGACCGTCGTCATCGCAGCTCCTCTCACCTGTGGCCCAGAATAGGAGAGGTGGTGCAGCGCCCCATCGGCTACAGCACTGCGAGAGCCACCGCGCCAACGGTGACGCAGTACAGACCGAATGGTCCCAGCCCGACCCGTTGCAGTGCTCGGATCAGCAGGGCAATCGCCAGGTATCCGACCAGACCGGCAACCACCGTCCCTACCACGATTGCCGCGGTGATGCCGGTCCCGTCGGAGGCGGCTCTTCCCGCTGAGAGCAAACCGGCGCCTGCGATAGCCGGGATGCCGAGCAGGAAGCCGAACCGGGCAGCCTCCACCGGTTCCACGCCTCTACCAAGCCCAGCCGAGATCGTCATCCCGGATCGGGAGATGCCGGGGATGAGCGCAGCCGACTGGGCCAGCCCTATCAAAATGGCGTCCTTCGCCGCCAAGTCGTCGGCTCGACGGTCACCGAAACGGATGAGAATGGTGGAGAGCAGCACCACTCCGGTGACGATCAGCATGGCGGCTACCGCCTCCGGGTTCTCGTTGAGCTGGTCGAGCCGTGATTCGAACGCCAGCCCGAGGATCACCGCCGGGACGGTGCCGATCACCAACAGAGTGATCATCTTGCGCGCTGGGCGATCGAAGCGGGCCATCCTCACTAGGTCGTCCCGGTAGTACACGATCACGGCTGCGAGGGTTCCGAGGTGGAGCATCGCCGAGGTGGAGAGGTCGGGCCCCTCCCGCCCGAGCAGTTCGGGGATGAGGACCAGATGCCCGCTCGACGAGATGGGAAGGAACTCGGTGAGGCCCTGGATGACCCCCCATAGGATGGCGTCGAGCATGGCGGCAGGTTAGGGAGTCGCGAGTCGCGAGTCGGAAGTCGCGAGTCGGAAGTCGCGAGTCGGAAGTCGCAAGTCTTCGCGGGGTGGAAATCACCCTACGGCGCCACCAGCACGATCAGGGTGCCTGCTGCTGATGCGGCGGCGATGACGGTCGCCCGGTCCGGAGGAACAGCGACGAGGCCGGCGTCGGCGATCGATAGCAGGTCGGTGCTCCCCACGGCGACCACGATCCCTTCCGACTCGACTCCGGTGTCGGTGGTGATGAGTCGTACCTCGGCTCCGACCTGCGCTGCGGAGGGGAGCGCAACCGGGATTGCCCACCATCCTTCTGGAACACCACCCTCGGCGTCGACGGCCGACGGGAGGATGGGTTCCCCCGCCGCGATCGGTCGGGCGGCCACCGGTGCGGACAGGTCGGGCATAGCGAGCATCCCCCGTGGCACCGTCCGCCACTCGACATCACTTTCGCTGATCGGTGCCCCGGAGCTGATGGGCGCCGCCGCAAACGGGTAGGGAACGCCACTGCGACCGCGCAGGTCCCAGACAAGGGCAGCGACCACGAGCACGGCGGCGGCCACCCAGCGCAGGTAGGGAGGGCGGGTGAGCCAGAACACTGGGTGAACGTACCGCTCCACGGCGGGTGATGGAAGGGGGTTGATGTGAGGCTTGGTCTCGAGCTGTGAGCGCTGAACTGGAGCGATCGGCTCGTCTCGGCATCGGTTCCTGGCGACCCGTGACTAGTCACCAATAGATGTTCCCTCCCCGTGGTCGCCTCACGCAAGCAGGGGGAATGGTGGGGGGCCTGCGATCGGTTTCCACGGGGAGGGAAATTGACTTCCCCCATTGTGGCGCATTCTGCGACGCCGGGAAAGAAACCATGGTCAATCCCGTGCGTAGACTCGGGTTCGTGCAGGTGCTGATTGCCCTCGTGGCGGCTTACCTCATCGGAAGCATCGACTTCGGGGTGATTGTCCCGAGGCTGCTCGGAGTGAACATCTACGAGTCCGGGAGCGGCAACCCCGGTACTTCCAACGTGCTGCGCACCCTGGGGAAGGGCCCTGCGGCGCTGGTCATGCTGGGAGACGCCCTCAAGGGCACGGTCGCCGCCGCCATCGGTGGCTACGTCGGCGGGGCGGGCTCCGGCTGGTCGGTAAACACGCTGGCTGCGGCCTGCGCCTTCGCTGCGGTCCTCGGTCACATCCTGCCGGTGTGGCATCGTTTCCGCGGCGGGCGTGGCGTCGCCACCGCCATCGGTGCCGTCGTGTACCTTGCCCCCCTCTTCGGTCTTGCCCTTATCGTTCTGTGGCTTGCGATGACGCTCATCGGCAAGCTGGCCTCGGTGGCCTCGCTGGTGGCGATGGCCCTCTACGTGCCCGGCCTGGCGCTGTCCGGGTACCGGGGCTGGTCACTTGGGTGGGCTGCCGCGATCGTCGTGTTGGTCGTCGCCAGGCACCGGGCCAACATCGGGCGGCTGGTGCGCGGTGAGGAACGGAACGTGGCCCAGTGATGCGACCCCTCCGTCGGGTGCAGGCCGACGTGCTCGACTCGGTCCCGCTGCTCGAGCAGGTTCGCGTCGATCCAAAGGAGGCGGTTGGCTTGGCGTTGGTCGAGCCGATCGACGCCCCTGAGGACATCCCGGCCTTCGCCAACTCGGCCATGGATGGGTATGCGGTTCAAGCCGCCTCGATCAGCAGCGTGCCAATCGATCTTGAGGTAATCGGCGAGATTGCGGCCGGGTCTGCTGCCGAGGCCGCGGTTACCCGCGGGACCGCCGTCAAGATCATGACCGGAGCTCCGCTGCCCGATGGTGCCGACACCGTGGTCCGGGTTGAGGCAACCGAGGCCGCACCGGAGTCGATCGTCCGCATCCTCGAGGGCGTCATTGCCGGAGACCACGTGCGTCCGGCGGGCGGCGACATACACTCCGGCGCTCGTGTCTTCGATGCCGGCCTGCGCATTGGCCCAGCGCACGCCGGCGTGCTGGCCTCCCTCGGCGTCGCTCCGCTGGTGCGACGGCGCCCGGTCGTAGCGATGATGGCAACCGGCGACGAGTTGGTGCCCCGGCTCACACAACAGCTGGAGCCGGGCCAGATCAGGGACTCCAATACCACGCTGCTCCGCGGCCTCCTGGAGTTGCTTGGATGCGAGGTCGTCGATTTCGAGATCGTTGGCGACGATCCCGGCGTGCTCGAATCGAGGCTTGACGAGGCCGCCGCCTCCGCCGATGTCATTCTGACCAGCGGCGGCGTATCGATGGGGGACTACGACGTGGTCAAAGCGCTCCTGCAGGGGAGAGGCGTCGACTTCTGGCAGGTGGCGATGCAACCGGGTAAGCCGTTCGCCTTCGGTGCGGTGGCCGACAAGCCGTTCTTCGGCCTGCCGGGGAACCCGGTCTCGGTGTTCGTCTCCTTCGAGCAGTTCGTCCGTCCCGCCGTGCTCCACATGCTGGGCGCCAACCGTCTGTTCAGGGACCGGGTCGACGGAGTTATGGAAGAGCCGGTGAAGGCTCATCCCGACAAGGACGTATTCGTAAGGGTGACGACGACCCGAAACGACGACGGTGTGCTCGAGGCCAGGCCGTCCGGGGGGCAGTCTTCCAACGTGTTGTCGGCGCTGGCGCTGGCCGATGCCCTCGCCGTAATCCCAGTGGGAATGGACGCCGTCGAGGCCGGCGATGGGGTCGAGCTCGAGATGATTCATTGGCCGGAGGCCCGGTCGCGCGAGGAGGTTCTTGGTGGCTGACGACTTCACCCACCTCGACGACGAGGGCCACGTGCGGATGGTGGACGTAGGATCTAAGGATCCGACCCAGCGTCACGCCGTCGCCGAGGCGACGGTGGTCATGAGCGAGGAAACCCGCGACCGCCTCTTCTCCGGGGATCTTCCTAAGGGCGACGCGATGGCCACGGTGCGCCTCGCCGCCATCCAGGGGGCCAAACGAACCCCGGATCTGGTCCCGCTCGCTCACCCGCTTGCCATCGACGCCATCAGTGTCGAGATCGAGGCGACCGATACCGGTGCCAGGATCACCGTCAGCGTGTCGGTTACTGCCAAGACCGGGGTGGAGATGGAGGCAATCACCGGGGCTGCGATCGGTGCGATTGCGTTGTACGACATGATCAAGGGGCTGGATCGGGGAGCAGAGATCGCATCGGTCCGCCTCCTGGAGAAATGGGGCGGCAAGTCGGGCAGTTGGCGCCGTGGCTGAGTGGCGGGCCGCAGTGCTGACCGTCTCCGACGGTGTGTCCCAGGGAACAAGGGAGGACGCGTCAGGAGAGCTCGCCGCCTCAATGCTCGAGGAACACGGTTTCACGGTCGTGGAGCGGCGGGTCATCCCCGATGGGGCGGACCCGGTGGCAGAGGCGATCGCCGACCTCGCCGCCGGAACCGATCTGGTGGTGACCACCGGCGGCACCGGGCTCGGTCCCAGGGATCTCACCCCTGAGGGGACGGCGATGGTTATCGAGCGTGAGGCGCCCGGTCTTGCGGAGGCGATGCGGGCGGTCACCTTTGGGAAGAACCCACACGGAATGTTGTCGCGGGGGCTGGCCGGCACCGTCGGCAACACGTTGGTGATCAACCTGCCCGGATCGCCTCGGGGCGTCGAGGAGTCGCTCGATGTCATCCTGCCCGGTCTCGATCACGGCATCGCGCTGTTGGTAAACGAGCCGACGGACCACAATTAGACAAAACAAACCCTCGCAAATCCACGGTCCGGGGAACCCTCCGGTCTACGCTCCATGGAGCTGGCGGAGTTGCAAAACCTGGTGGGTAGAGCCTGATGGGTATCGTCTTCTTCATCTTGATCGCCGGGGCTTGGGCGGCGTTCTTGCTTCCCTCTTTCTTCGAGCATCGGCGCGAGAGCCCGAGCGACACCACCCGCGAATATGCCGTGTCCAAGGCGCAGCTCGGCGCGGTCGCCGGCTCGGATGAGCCTCTTGCAAGCGAGTTCCGGGCCGCGCAGGCATCGCAGGCGCGCCGGCAGCGGGTGTTTATCCTGCTTCTCGGCCTGGCGGTGTTGACCCTCGTGGCCGCGGTGTTGACGGCGAGCCTCATCTGGCTCGGGGTCGCGATCGCGATCGATGTGTCGATCGGCGCTTACGTGGCCTTGCTGTTGTACATGCGCCAACTGGCTGCGGCGCGTAAGCGCACGGTGGTGCCCCTGGATCGATCGGTGCCGACGGCGCCATCCAAGGCCGAGGACCTCGACTTTGCTGCCGCCCCGCCTTCGGTGCGGGTCATCGGCGGTTGATCCCTGCCGAGCGGCCACTGATACAATCTCGCTGAGTTCGGGGGTGTAGCTCAGTCCGGCAGAGCACTACGTTCGCAACGTAGGGGCCACGGGTTCAAATCCCGTCACCTCCACAACACGGCAGTCCCTGTAGGCAAAGGGCTTCTCCTCTATCGCGATCGGCTGGACGAGTTGACACGTGCGCGTTTCGTGCGCGATCGCATGATTCCATTGAACGTCCCCTTACCGGCGTCGACCCTGTACTCGTTGGCCGTCAGCGACCGGCTAGGAACTCATGAATGTCGTCTACCAGCTGTCGACTCTCAGGCGAGTTGAAGGTAAAGAACCCGTGTCGCGCCCCCTCGTACACCTTGTACTCGACA
>CAXMPL010000209.1:0-2960 GCA_964195125.1 uncultured Kiloniellales bacterium
CCGCTGTCCTGTCGCTTGAGCACCCGCTGCCACAGCGTGTGCGGGACAGGGTCGAAGACGTCGTCGACGCTGGCAGGGACCGGGAACCATGATCCGATTGCGACCTCCAGGTCCAGTTGGTCGGGACCCCACCCCGCATAGCCGGAGAACACGCGGAGGTCTTCCACTCCTGGGAAATCGGTCGGCGTCTGTGCCAGGTCGATGAAGCCGATGGATCCGAGCACCGGCTCCCACACGTCCGACCGGCCGAATCCGGTGCGACGGGCTACGCCGATCGCTGTCTCTCGCTGCACGGGACCGCCCTCGTACACGCGTGACGGCGGCGTGAGGACCGTGCGCCAATCTTCGACGAAGTCGGTCGCGGCAAGCTCGAGTGGACGGTCGAGCACGACGCCCACCGCGCCTTCGTCGTTGTGAGCCATCAGCAACACGACCGAGCGGTAGAAGTTGGGGTCGAGCAGCGTTGGGGAGGCGATCAGAAGCGACCCGGTCAACCTGTCCATTGCCGACGCGGTCAGCTCGATGCCTTCTGCGGATTCCGATCCTGGATCAGCGTTCCACCGGAGAGAGTCGAGACGTGGCCGTCTTCCCATCTGACTTCGACGGTGTCTCCATCGACCCGCTCAATGACGCCGCGACGCGGCCGTCTTCCGACGGTCTTGGTGAGCGTCTTGATATGCGTGCCCTTGCGTAACGCCATGCGACCTCCTCGAGTCCCGATGCTACGACTTCTGTGACTCTGTGTGCCTGGTCCCTCGCCTCTGACCCGCGTTTGGAACGAACCCCGAGGACGGGACCGACCGGTAGGCTCTCGTCGCTATGGACTACACGGCGTTACCCAAGGCGGTCCTCCACGACCATCTCGACGGCGGGCTGCGCGTTGCCACCATCATCGAGCTCGCCGACGGCGCCGGGTATACGCAGCTTCCTAGCATGGATGAGGCGGAGCTGACCGGGTGGTTCCACCAGAAACAATCGGGGTCGTTGGAGCGATATCTCAAGGCGTTCGAACACACCTTCGGCGTGATGCAGAACCAGGACGCGATCCGCCGGGTCGCCTACGAGGCCGGCGTCGACTTGGCGGCGGACGGCGTGGTGTACGCCGAAGTGCGCTTCGGCCCAACCCTGCATACCTTCGAGGGGTTGACACGCGAGGATGCCATCGAAGCCGTGCTCGACGGATTCGGCAGCGCAAGCCGAGACACCGGAATCGTCATCTATGGCATCGCCACCGCGCTCCGACACGAGACCGACTCCGAGGAAGTCGCCAACGCCGCAATTCCGTTTGCCGGGCTGGGAGTTGTCGGTTTCGATCTGGCTGGGCCCGAGGCCGGTAATCCGGCGGACGACCATGAACCGGCGTGCCGCCTCGCCTCGGAACACGGTCTGGGTTTGACCATCCACGCCGGCGAAGCAGACGGCCCGAATTCGATGTGGCGAGCTCTGGCCCACTGTGGGGCGCAGCGAATCGGGCACGGAACCAGGATCGTCGACGACGCCAAGGTCGTCGACGGTGAGTTGACCGACCTCGGGTCACTCGCCAGGCGCGTCCGGGACCATCAGGTCCCGCTCGAGGTTTCGATCACCTCCAACCTCCACTCTGGTTCCTTTGCACCGCAGATCGAGCATCCGTTCGGTGCCCTCTATCGCGCCGGGTTCAACCTGTCGATCAACACCGACAACCGGCTGATGAGCGCGACGACCGCGAGTATCGAATATGAGCTCGTGATTGAGGACTACGGGCTGACCCTTGCCGACCTCGGCTCGATCACGTCCAACGCGATCGAGGCTGGGTTTGGAGACTGGCCAACCCGGCGGCGGTTGATCGACGAGGTTGTGCTCCCGGCTTACGCCAGCGCGGCGTCCAACCAGTCGGCAACGTCGGAGAGCACCTGATCCCCCTCGGGCTCGTTGTGCAGCTCGTGGCGGAGGCCCGGGTACAGCTTCCGCTCCACGCCATCGACCGCAGCAAGAGGCGCCGACGCCATAGGTGGGACGAGGCGATCTTCCGCACCGTGGATGACCAACGTAGGTACGTCGATCTCGTGGAGTGAAGCCCTTGCCGCCTCCTGGGCGTTGAACCCCTCGAGGCCGAATCTGGCGGTTGCCTTGGTCTGCACCAATGGATCGGCGAAGTACGCCTCGCCGACCGCAGGGTCACGAGACAGCTGGGCTCCATCGATTGAGTTTGGGAGGCTCAGCTTCGGCGTCACTCGGCCCAACACCTGAGCTGCTGCATGCAACACAGCCGGAAGTTCGTCGTCCAAGGCCGGAGCCGACAAGACTGCAGCGTCCGGCCTCCGATACGCCGAGGTGAGGTAGTGCGTCCCGATCAGGCCGCCAAACGAGTGCGCGTACAGCACCCAAGGCCGGTCCCTGCCAACGCCGTGTGCCACCGCATCCAGGTCATCAACCATCTGGTCGAAGGAATCGACATGAACCCGTGCACCTCCCGACTGCCCATGTCCGCGGAGGTCGAAACCGGTGACCGCATAACTGCGGCCGACGAAGAACTCGGCAACGTGATCCCACCGTCCCGAATGCTCGCCGAGCCCATGAACCATCAGCATGTCTCGTTTGGGATCGTCCGGTGCCCAGGATCGAGTGAACAGCTCGATGCCGTCGGATGCTTCGATGGACCCCGTTGCCGTCATCGCTCCTCAGTCAGGCCAAGGATGGTCGTTTCCAGTGCCGTAGCATATCCGGTGAGATCCCCGCCCATGCCAACCGGTTCCGGGGAGATTCTGAGGCCCCCAGGGAGCTCGGGGAATCCCGTCAGGGGCATGCATCCGTAGAGCGTCATTCGCGCTGCCACCTCCACAGGGTCGACGCTGAGCAACACGGTGAGCACCGGGCTCTGCGGGAAGAAAGCAACGGTCACCCCGCGCATCTGATCGAGCTGTTTGGCGAGGTCTTTGGTCGCGCTCAGCGTGCGTTGAGCAGTCTGCAGGTCATGGGCG
>CAXMPL010000210.1:0-10244 GCA_964195125.1 uncultured Kiloniellales bacterium
TCCGCGGCCTGACCGGAGAGCAGGATTTGGCCGCCGTGGCCCGCCGAGCACAACCGGGATGCGGCGTGAACGGGCAGGCCGATATAGCCGCTGCTGGTCATGGTGATGTCTCCGGTGTGTATCCCGACGCGGACCCGCACGTCATGTCCCTCCGGCCACGGACGCTCGCCAAGCACCCGCTGGAGGGTTACCGCCGCTTCGAGCGCCGCATTGACTCGCTCGAACACCGAAAAGGTCTCATCGGCGCGGACCTCGACCTGGCGTCCCCCAGCCGCAAGCACCGAATCCTTGATCGTTTCACGCACGCCGGCCAGCACTTCCGCATAGCCGTCGCCCAGCTGGTGCAGGAGATGGGTGGAGCCCTCGATATCGGTGAACAGCAGCGTGACGAGCCCGGATGGGAGGGCAGCCGACTCCGGTGACGTTGCGCCAAGCTTCCGCTCCGATTCCAGCTGTCCAGTGATGAAGCCAACCGGCACCAGCCCGTACTTCTTGGCGGCGTTCAGCAGTCGCGTTCGGGATCGCTCGCGCGCCGCATCCGACTCGAAGTGCACTTGATCGAAACGGCTGAGCGCATTGCGCACGTGCGACTCGTCGTTGATGGGAAGACGCCGCTTTCCCGTCGAATCGACGTAGGCGAAGGCGCTGTCCGGGAGCTTCGCTCGTTCGCTTGTAGTGAGCTTTGCCATACCGAGATTTTACCGGCTACCCAGCGCTGCCGGCCCGATGTGATGCCGGCCAGACTATTGCTGACAGCCTGCAGACCAGAACGTGCTGCGATTTCGGATCACGTCACGGATGATCGAGTCGCCACAGCGCGGGCAGGGTTCCTCCTCTCTGCCGTACACGGCGAGCTTGCTGATGAACTCCCCGGACCGGCCGTCTGGGAGGAGATAGGCCGAGTCGCCGAGGGTGGTGCCGCCGGCAGCGATGCCGGCTTCCAGCACCAGATGCAGCGCCCCGAGCAACCTCTCGATTTCTTCGACGGTGAGGGATCCACCTGGGCGATGCGGATCGATTCGGGCGGTGAACAGGGTCTCGTCTGCGTAGATGTTGCCGACTCCGGCGATGATCGTCTGGTCGAGCAGGAGCGCCTTGATCGGAGCCGACCTCCCCTCGAGTCTGCGGTGGAGCTCATCGGCCGAAGGCGGATCGGCCCATGCATCCGGGCCGTGTGCGGAGGATGGGGCCTCCCCAAGCTCTTCAGGAGTCAGCACCACCGTGTATCCGAACGTTCTCGGGTCGGTGAAGCGCAACTCAGCGTCGTCGTCGAGGCCGACGCGGACGTGCGTGTGCGGCGGTGCTTCCGATTCGCTCGGGGCAATGCTGAGCCTGCCCGACATCCCGAGGTGCACCACCCAGGTCAGGCCGTCATCGAGCAGGATCAGGAGGCGCTTGCCGTGCCGGGTGGTGTCGATGATGTGCCTCCCCTGGAGTCGAGCGGCAAAATCGGCCGGCTGCTCCTGACGGCGCAGCATGCGATCCCTGGTCACCGACACGGTGGTGATCGATCGGCCGACGAGCTCCGGGTGAATCAGCCGTCGGATCGTCTCGACCTCAGGGAGCTCAGGCATCGAATTCCCCTACTACTGGCGAGTATCTGGTCGCTTCACGGCCCGATCCTGGGGTCGATTTCCTGCGGAGATTGGGCGGTCTCTCGGTCGGCGGACACCACCCGTGGATTGTTGTGGAATTCGATCCGACGGTGGGAGAGATCGCAGAACGGTTGGTTCTGACTGGCTCCGCAACGGCACAGGGTGAACCGTGGGCCGGCGGTGAACAACTCGCCACGGGAATCGCGAATCTCAACGTTTCCCCGCACCATGAGCGGACCGTTCGGCCATGGGACGACGGTCGTTTCCGCCGGCGGCCGCTCGCCGGGGGCACCGTCGGTGCGTTCGTAGGTGAGCGCACCCGTCGGGCACTTCTCAATCGCCCGTGCGATCTCTTCGGCGCTGTCGGCGTCGATCGTTATCCACGGGCTGGCCTGCACATCGAACACGTGGGGGAGCGCGTTGAGGCAAATCGCAGTGTGGATACAGAGCTCGGAGTTCCAGTGCGCCACGATCTCGTCGGTGCGGTATGAGCGCTTGACCATCGACTCCCCTTGGATCTGGTGTCCTCGCCTCACCGTACCGTCGCGAGGCCGGCCCAAAACCGACACTCTTCGCTGTCGCCGAAAACCCTGAGATGAACCCCGAGGCATGGGGGACGCGGGCGGGGCATACCCGATGGTGCCCTCGTCCGCTTTGCCACACCATCGCCCTGAGACACACATTTCTCAGGGAGGACAAGCAATGACCACCCGTCTCTACCGTGCCTACGACTGGGTCGGGCGACACGCCCGGCTCGTCGTGGTCCTCGCTCTGGTCACCGTTGTGGCGCTTGGTGTCGTCGGGCCGATGGTTGTCAACAACGACGAACCAAACTTCTCGCCGGACACCGAGCTGTTCCAGGTCGAAGATCGAGCGGCGAACACGCTGCGATCCGAGTCGACCATCGATGAGGCAACGTTCATCGTCGAAGCGCCGGACGATGGAGACGTGCTGACGGCCGATGCTTTCCGGGAGTTCGCCGCCGCTTCGGAGCGGATCCGGACCTCACCAGAACTGTCCGGTCCGCTCGTCGATCGATATGACCCGGCCACAGGAATCACGATTCCCGGTGTGCTGTCGATCGTCGACCTAGTCGCCGACGGGGTGCCCGGTGGACTCGAGACCGCCACCGACGCTGAGGTCAAGGCCGCGCTGGCCGACCTCCTCGCTGAAGGATCACCCTACGCCGAAATGGCGTTCACGCTCTCAGAGCGCGGGACCACCCACGTTGGCCCCGGCGGGGGGGTTGTGATCGCGGCGCCTGCCTTCACCGCACAAGTCGTCTACGACTTCGAGTCCTTTGATTCGTACGAGGCCTCGGAGCTATGGCTCCGTGATGTCCAGGCCGAGTTCCGTGCCGGCGCCGAGCACACCTACACCCTTGGGATCGCCATCGACGGCGACACTACGTTCTCCGAGGCCGCACAGCAGTCGGCGCCGTTCATCTTCCTGGCGGTCGCGTTGATCATCCTGCTCATCGCGGTCGTTCACCGGTCGTATTGGTCGGCTGTGCTCGTTGCCACAGGGCTGGCCGCCACCGCGATCGCGTACTACGGCACGGCGGCCGTGTTCGGCCTCAAGATGGGTTCGTTGCTGCTCTCGTTCATCGTGCCCATCGCGATGATCAGCTTCGGGGTCGACTTCTATATCCACGGCGTTGGCCGTGTCCGTGAGATGCAAGTCGAAGGGCTGCCGTCCGACCGTGCCTATCCGGCCGGCATGGCCGCCGTGTTCATCGCACTGCTGCTTGCGGTCAGCTCGTCGATTGCAGCCTTCCTGGCCAATGCCGCTTCAGGAACCGAGGCGATCATCCAATTCGGAATCGGAGCGGCCGTTGCCTTGGCGTGGGCCTATCTGCTGCTCGGCCAGTTAGGACCGAGGGTGCTCGTTGGATTGGAGCGTTTCGTCGGCCTCAGCCCAGTGAAGGGCGCCTCCCGCGTGTTCTACGCGGGGACGATGATGGTCGTTGCCATTCTTGGCGGTCTCACCGTGGCGCTGGCCGCCGTCATGCCTGCGATCGGGCTGGCCGCCCTCGGAGTGCTCATCGTGACGGTTGTCGGGATCCCGGCGCTGCTGACCCGCATGCGCAACCGACGGGCTGCCGCTGCAGGTAAGACACTGCAGCCGGCCCTGCGAGGCGCTGCCCATGGCCTGCGTCCCGCGGGTGCCCTTGTCGGATTCTTGGCCCGGTGGCGGGTGATCACCCTTCCTGTGGTTCTGGTCATCGGCCTGGCCGGTCTGATGACGGCTACCACCGTCGAGTCCGGGTTCGAGATAAGCGACTTTCTCTCGTCCGACACCGATTTCGCCCGGTCGATCGAGCGCGCCGGCGCCCACTTCCCATCGAGCGGCGAGGGGTCGAGCTTCGTTTTCGTCGAGGGGGATCTCACCGACCCGGCCACGCTCGGCGTACTCGACGCCGCAGTCGGCACCATTGACGCAGCCGATGTGGACCTTGGCCGGAACCCCGACGGCACCTTGATCGTCAACACACACGCCGCCGACCTCGTTCGGATGACAATGGCTGCACCGAGTGCGGTCGAGGCGATCGAGGCCGGTGGGGTCAACCTGGTCGATGTCGACGGCAACGGTGTGCCCGACACCGCTATCGGAGTGCGGGCGATCTACGACTACGTCGCGGTGTACGGAGTTCCGGCACCGGACGGCAGGGTTGCGATTCCGGCGAACGAGGTGGGGCGGATCCTCGCCGACGATGGGCTCAGTGCTCAGGCGACGGCGATCGTGGTTCGCGTCGGCAGTTTCACGGACGGGGATGTGATCCTGCCCGTCGAGGCAGCGTTGCGTGATGCCGCGGCCGAGATCGAAGCCGCGGTCCCCGCGCTGCAGGCGAGTGTGTCGGGCGACGTCCTCACCCAGTTCCATGGAATGGAGGCGTTCACCCGCTCGATGCTGGTATCGCTTCCCCTGGCCCTGGTCCTGGCGATGGTGTTGGCCGCCCTGATGCTGCGTTCGATCCGCTACGCGATCGTCTCGGTCATCCCAATCCTGTTTGTTGTCACCGGTGTGTACGCCTTCATGGCGGTTGCCGGATACACGGTCAATGTGGTGACGGCAACGATCGCTGCTATTGCTGTCGGCGTTGGCATCGACTTCTCCACGCACTTCACCGCACGGTTTCGTGAAGAACTCGAGACGCAGCCGGATCGCCTGGCCGCGGCGCGGCGCGCCGGTGAGGGTACCGGCGGGGCCCTGGTGCTCTCGGCGCTGACATCCGTGCTCGGTTTCGCCGTCATGGCGATGGCCCCCACCCCGATCTTCGCCACGTTTGGTGTCCTCACCGCGGTGATGATCGCACTGGCGCTGGCTGCGGCCCTGTTGTTGCTGCCGAGCTTGCTCGTGTTGGTGACCCCCAAGCGGGCGAGGCCATCGGTAGAACTCGAGAAGGAGCTCGCCCGGGTGTAGGCCGTTCACTATGACAGCCGCGTCGGGAGGCATATTCCGTGCCGGTTGTTCGACACACCGCAGCCGAGACCAGTGGTTCCAGACGGAGCCACAGGCTCGAGGCCGACAGATCTGGGGGCTGCTGTCCGGTCGAGTCGCGACGCTATAGCCGGGGAACGAAACCGCCGATCTAGCAAGGACCCGGAAAGGTATCGATGAAGCGGATCGTTCTCGTCGTGATGATGCTTGTGGTCACCGGTTGCGGGAGCCGATCGACGCCCAGCTCGTCCGCGGCCAGGGCCGATTCGTTGCCCCGGCCCGGCGTGACTGCGGTTGATGACTCGGTTGTACGCACCGAATCCACTGCCGCAGCTGTGGAGACGGCAGCAGGTCTGGCTCCGGATCAGCCAGGCTGCGATGGAGGCAGAGTCACCTTCGAGTACCCACCGGTCGATCTCGAACGGATCGAATACGTGACTCCGCTCGGACTGATGAGTGGCTCCCACGTGACTCCGGTGGACCACCAGTACTACCAAAATTTCAAGGAGCCGGATTGGGACATCACGGTCTATAGCCCGGCCGCGGGCACCATCACCGACATCCAGCACATGCAGCAAACCGTATCGGATGGTCCCGGGGAGACGATCGACGACTACCGGCTGGTCATCGAACACACCTGCACCATCTCGAGCATCTTCATCCATGTGGGGCAACTATCTCCACGACTGTCCGAGGTCGCACCGTCGGCCGGTGGATACGCCCCCATCGACCTCCCGGTCGAGGCTGGGGAGACGATCGGGTCTTTTCGTAGGAACGTCGATTACAACGTCATCGATCTCGAGGTGACTCTCGAGGGTCTCCTGGTCCCGGCTCACTACGAACAGGAGAGCTGGAAGATCCACACACCCGACCCTTTCGACTATTTCACCGGTGAGATCCAGGAAGTGCTCATCGCTAAGAGCTTGCGCACCGAGGAGCCCTTCGGCGGCAGATTCGCTTACGACATCGATGGTCGGCTTGTCGGAAACTGGTTCCAGCGGGATACGAATGGGTATGCCGGGTTGGACCGCGACCGTTACTGGGCCGGACACCTTGCAGTCGCCTACGACCTGTTCGACCCCTCCCACGTCGTTGTCTCGATCGGCACCTTTGATGGCGTTTCCGCCCAGCTCGCCGTGCGGGGCAACGCTCCGGATCCTCGCGACGTTTCGACCGAATCCGGAGTGGTCATGTACGAACTGGTCGACTACGACTACTACATAGATGGGGAACGCTGGGATCGAGTGAGCCTGGTGAAGGGCATTGAGGCCAGAAACCTCGACGGCCGTATTTCTGGGGTCGTGCTGTTCCAGCTGGTCGACGACCGGACCCTCAGGGTTGAGACCTTCCCCGGCAAGACCGCGCCGCAGGTTGACGGGTTCACCGCGTCCGCCTTGATCTACGAACGTTGATTCAACAGCTCAGCTGGGTGCGCGCAGTAGCCGTCCGTCGAGGGAAGAGCGGCCGGCAGGGGTTAGCGAGCACAGGACTCAGACGATCCGGCGCTCCGTTGCCCATCGGGTGAGCTCATGCCTGCTTGAAAGCTGCAGCTTGCGCAACACCGCAGAAACATGCGACTCGACCGTCTTGACCGATATGGACAGCCGCGTCGCAACCTGCTTGTAGCTGTAGCCGCGCGCAATCTGTCGAAGCACTTCCTGCTCCCGGGGGGTGAGCTGGTCCAGGTCGGGGTCGTGCTCCACCGGCATCGTCTCTGTGAAGGCATCGAGCACGAAGCCGGCGAGGCGGGGCGAGAACACCGCGTCGTTCTTGGCTATCCGATCGATTGCCGCAGCCAGTTGCTCCGGCGAGATCGACTTGGTGACGTACCCGCGGGCGCCACCCCTGATCATGGCGATCACGTCTTCCGGTGCGTCGGAGACGGACAAGGCGAGGAAACGTACCTCGGGGTTGGTCTCGGTGATGTTCTTGACCACGGTGAGGCCACCGCCTCCTGGCATGTGGACGTCGACCAGCACCACGTCTGGTCTCGCCTTCCTGATCGCATCTATTGCCTGGTCGACGTCGGTCGCCCAACCGACGACATCGAATCGATCGTCGAGCTCGGCGCGGACGCCACTCAGGAAGAGCTCGTGATCGTCCACGAGGAAGACAGAAATCGTCATGTCCCCTCGCCTGTCATGTGGAGGTGAACCTCGGTTCCTTCGCCCGGTTTGCTCTTGATCTCTGCGGTTCCGCGGTGCCGCTGCATCCTGCCAACGATCGATTCGCTGATACCCAGCCGCTCCTCCGGCACCTCATCGATGTCAAACCCTGAGCCTTGGTCGCTGATCCACACGTCGATGGTCTCGTCCGTAGCCTCCGCATACACCGACACCCGATCGGCCCCGGAATGCCCGGCTGCGTTGGTCATTGCCTCGGTGGCGGCCTGGACGAGCGCGGCGCCCCGGGGCCCGATGGCCCGGTCACCCACCACAACCACCTCGAGCGGGACGTCGTGGTCCGCCTCGATCCGCGACGCGGCGTTCTGCAGCGCTGCCTCCAGCGAGGCGTCGGAGGTCTCACCGCTGGCGTAGAGCCAAGCGCGCAGCTCTCGCTCTTGGGCACGGGCCAAGGTGACCATCTTTTTCGAATCGGTGCTGCGTTGGATTAGCGCCAAGGTCTGCAACACAGAGTCGTGGAGGTGGGCCGCGACCTCCGCTCGCTCCTCCGAGCGAATGCGCTCCCGCCTCTCGGCATTCAGATCGCCGGCCAACCGCCACACCCAAGGACCAAAAATCAGCAAGAATCCAATCGTGGTCAGCGCGACGGCGATCGCCGCTGGGCCAAGGCCGCTGAAGGCGTCCACCGCATTGAACAACACGAGCGCCCCGGCGAACATGAGCAGCCCTCCGACGATTACCCGGCTCCGTGACGGCCGCGTTTTGGAATCGGTTCCCGCAATCTGTGTCAGGGCCGTCTGGTAGTCGTAGTTGCCTCGGTCCCAGATCGCGGCGACACCAAACGAAACCAGCGCCACCGGCCACACGACCACGTCGCCGAACCAGAGTCCGATTACATCGAGAAACAACAAGATGCCGACGAAGGCAAGGGCGAGACCAGCGAGCTGACGGCCGCTGCTCGGCTGCGGCGGCGCGGGCGGTTCTGTGGTGCGGTCGTCGGGCAGAAGTGCCCAGCCGACGCCGTAGAGCACGACACCGACCCCTCCGGCGAACGCAAGCACGACGAACGCAGCGCGGGCGTATACGGGGGCGATCCCGAGCCGGAGCGCGACCCCAGCAGCGACCCCGGCGACGACGCGCTCGTCCGCCCGACGGACGAGCTTGGGGCCGCGTCCGGAAGGGTCATCACCAATATTCTCGATCGCCGCAGGCGATTCCATTGCCACCCCGCGATGTTGTCACGGATGGGATAGCC
The DNA here is from genome assembly GCA_964195125.1 of uncultured Kiloniellales bacterium. GTDB lineage: Bacteria > Actinomycetota > Acidimicrobiia > Spongiisociales > UBA5794 > JACZST01. Next base: position 8,415 of record CAXMPL010000210.1, read on the forward strand.
GGACAACCCGTGACCGCCCTAGCGCACCCCCGATGTCTTAGGGTTTGCATAGGGGCATACCCGATTCACCGGTACGCCCTGCCCATGCATGATGGCGGCATGATGCGTGATAACAACACACAGACGGATGCAATGACAAACACAATCAACCAGAACGGTCTCCAGCGGAGCCGCGAGCAGAGGATCGTCGCCGGCGTGGCCGGCGGCCTTGGCAAACGGTTCGGCGTGAGCCCTTGGTGGTTCCGTGCCGGCTTCATCGTGCTCAGTGCGTTCGGAGGCCTGGGTTTGGCGCTGTATGCAATCGGCTGGCTGCTGATCCCGGAGGCCGGTCAGCTCGATTCGATCGCTGCCCAGTGGATCGGAAGAGCCGACGGCAGCGATGCCTCCACATGGATCGGAGCGGGCCTGCTGGCTCTCGCCGGCCTGATCGTGCTCGGATGGATCGGTGTCTTTGATAGTGCCGTGTTCTGGGCAGCCCTCCTCTTCCTCATTGGAGTGATGCTGTATCGAGGTGATCTCAAGATCGGCTCGGGAAGTCGCCAGGTTCCGACCGATCCTGACCCACCCCCTCCGGGATCCGATACCAACTCACCGGAGGCTGGCCCGGATGAGACCATCGAAGCAGATGCGAGAGAGGGTGGCGGCGACGAGCCGCCGCCCTCCGCGCGCCAAGACCTTGTGCCAGACCCAGCGTCACCGCCGTCGCCGAAGAAACCGCGCTCGATCGTCGGCAGGCTGACCTTCGGTGCTGTGCTGCTCGTGCTGGGTGCGATGGCCCTTTCCGACGCGTTCGGTTGGATCGATCCGTCGTTCGCCGACTACGTGGCGGCGACCATCGGGACGATCGGCGTCGGGCTGCTCGCTGGGGTCGTCTGGGGCCGATCGATCGCCCTCATCGTCGTCGGATTGCTCCTGCTCCCGCTGTTGTTCTTCTCCCGCTTCGTGCCGCTCAACCTGAGCGGTGAAGTGGGAGAGGTCCGGTACGCACCATCCACAATCAGTCAGGTGCAGCCGGAGTATCGGCTGGCGGCGGGCGAGCTTCGCCTCGACCTCAGCGAGGTCGACCTGGCCGGTGGAACACTCGACGTCCTCGTCGAGATGGGTGCGGGTGAAGTGATCATCGATCTTCCCCCGGATGCCGGGCTCGATATCGACGCCTCGGTCGGTATCGGCGAGCTCCGGCTGCTCGCCAGACATGACACCGGAATTGGGATCGTGAGCAGGGTGACGGAGGCCGGTGACGGGAAGCTCATCCTCGAGATCAACTTGGGTGCGGGGTCGGTGGAGGTACGTCGCCAGGGATCGTCTCAGCTGGAAGAACTATCGTCGGAGCAGGTCGATGAGATCCTCTTTGAGATCGGAGATGGGATCGGAGATGGGATCGGAGAAGAGATCGGAGATGCGATTGGGGGGGTGACGCCGTGAAGGACCGTTCGTTTGACCTTCTGTCATTTGTGTTCGGGTTGCTGTTTGTCGGGGCGGCTGTCGCCCACTTTCTCGACGATCGTCTCGCTTTCAGCCTCGACACCCGCTGGATCTGGCCGGTTCTGCTGATCGTTGCCGGCGTGGCCGTCCTTGCCGGCGCCATCCAGGCCACCTCGGATCGCAACAGTCGCGACCGCGACACACCCGGCGCCTCGTAACCCTCCGGCTTGTCGTCGGGTCTGTCAGGTAGGCCCGGCGGGCGGTCACCGACATCGGTCACACCGTCCGATGGGATCAGGTCCTGTCGATAAGGGAGGCACATGACTACGAGCGGCATGAACATGAGGATGAGCACGAGTGGATGGGTCTATTTTGCGGCGACCATCTTCTTGGTGGTGGGGGTCC
>CAXMPL010000211.1:0-23590 GCA_964195125.1 uncultured Kiloniellales bacterium
TCCACGGTCAAAAAAACCTATGGCCTGCAAGGCTTCAGCGCGATCGCTATTTACGGTGAGCGGCTGGAGCGGACCGCCTGCTCAGCCGTAGCGGCTGGGTGGAATCAGGGTCCGCGGGTTCCAAGGATCGGCCACAGCTACGCCACCCGACACGGATCGCGGCGGGGGGCGTCGCCCCCGCAGGAGTGTCACGGTGGCTACGTTGAGACCAACGGAGAGATCAAGAGGAGGGAAGATGCCAACGATTCGACGTCTGACGCACAGCTGCCTGCTCGTCGCTGCCGACGAGGGCACCGTGCTGCTCGATCCCGATGTGTTCACCTGGACCTCGGGTGTCGTCGATCTCGACAGCGTCGGCGATGTTCAGCGGGTCCTCATCACCCACGAGCACGCTGACCATATGCACCCGGAATTCATCAAATGGGTTCGTGACCGTGGCACCGACGTGACCATCCACGCCAACTCGAGAGTCCAGGAGCTCCTTGCAGCCGAGGATATCGAGGCGACCACCTCCGACCCTGCTGGAGTGACGTCGGAGGACAACCTGCATGGCACTCTCCCCAACGGTCAGCAGCCTCCCAACCGGGCCTTCACGTATGCGAATGTCACGCACACCGGGGACAGCTTCGATCTCGCCGCGTGCGGAGACGTTCTGTTCCTACCGCTGATGGTGCCGTGGGGTGCGCCGCGCACGGGTGTTGAGCTCGTCGAGCGGTTAGGGCCGAAGCAGGTGATCCCCGCCCACGACTTCTATCTCAGCGACGGTGGGCGCGCCTTCATCTATGAGTTCGTCGGCGGTGCGATTGCCGAAGGGGGCGTCGAGTTCGTCCCGCTCGCCTACGGCGACAGCTACACCGTGTAGTGGAGGATCTGGTTCGGCTGTGACCGTAACCCGGTTGACATGGGCCCGGACTGGAACGAGCGCGAAGACGTCTGTCGCTTCGCAAACCGGTCCACACTCCCCTCACTGACAACAGATCGGGGACCCGATACGCGCCTCTGCACGCCCGCTTGTGGTCGGCTGGCCTGTAGCCCTTCCGCTCCAGATAGTCGCTGCCCAATACTCGCCCGGTCCGATGTCAGTCATCAGTAACCTCCTTATACGGCTCTGGTAAGAGCCATGAGGTCACGAAGGTGGTTCAAAGAGTGGACGGTCCTGTCCACGCCATCAACGAGGAGGTTTGATGAATACTGCGGTGATCGTCGACGCAGTACGCACTCCCCTCGGCAAAAGCAACGGTGCGCTGAGAGATTGGCACCCGGTGGATCTCGCCGCCGAAACCCTGACCGCGCTCGTCGATCGCAACGGGCTCGATCCGGTGCTCGTTGATGACGTCATCATGGGCTGCGTCTCCCAGGTGGGGGAGCAGACCTACAACGTGGGCAGGAACGCGGTGCTCGGCGCCGGATGGCCGGATTCGGTCCCCGGGGTCACCTTGGACCGCCAGTGCGGCTCGAGTCAGCAGGCAGCCCACTTCGCCGCCCAGGGGGTGATGGCCGGCGTGTACGACGTCGTCGTCGCCTCGGGCGTGGAGTCGATGACAAGGGTGCCGATGGGGATCTCCTTCTCGCAAGGGCCGGGCAAGCCATTCGGCGACAAGATGCGGGCCCGCTATCACGACAGCCTGGTCCCGCAGGGCATCTCGGCCGAGATCATCGCCGAGCGGTGGCGGATCAGCAGAGAAGAGCTAGACCAGATCGGTTACGACTCGCACATGCGGGCTGCCAGGGCTACCGATGAAGGCCGTTTCGATGATCAAATCATCCCGATCCAGGTACAGGCGAACGGCGACACAGCGACGGTGACCAGGGATCAGGGAATCCGCCCGACCACGACTCTGGAGGCCCTTGCCGCTCTCAAGCCCGCCTTCCAGGAGGACGGCAAGGTGACGGCGGGAAACTCGTCCCAGATCACCGACGGCGCCGCCTCGCTATTGATCACCAGCGAGGCCAAGGCCACGGAATTGGGTCTCCGCCCCAGGGCACGATTCGTCTCGTTCTCGGTGGTTGGCACCGACCCGGTTTCGATGCTCACCGGTCCTATCCCGGCCACGGAACAGGCGCTGGCCAAAGCAGGGCTCGGTCTCGACGACATCGGGCTCTTTGAGGTCAACGAGGCATTCGCCTCGGTCATCGCCGCCTGGCTACAGGAAACGGGCGTCGACTGGGACAAGGTGAACGTCAACGGGGGAGCCATCGCCCTCGGCCACCCACTGGGTGCGTCCGGAGGGCGGCTGATGACCACCCTGGTTCACGAGATGGAGCGAACCGGCACTCGCTACGGCTTGCAGGCGATGTGTGAGGGCGGAGGGACCGCCAACGCGACCATCATCGAGCTGGTCGAGTCATGACGACGTCGAGTCGCTCAGCCGTGGAAGCTGCCACCCCGTTGGGGGATAGATGGCTGCGGTGATCATCGCCGCGGTGATCGGGTTGGCGATCTTGTTCGGGACCATCGCCACCGTCCGTGCGATCGCGATGGGACCACCGCCCGAGCCTGACCCCGATGCTGTCCAGGAGGTAGAGGTGCACTACCGGTGCTCGGTCTGCGGAATGCAGGTCACCGTCACTCACCTCCAGGATGGCGCCTCCGACCCTCCAAGGCACTGTCGCGAGGACATGGAGCCGGTCCTCTCCTGAGGCAGCATGCTCAGATGGTCATCACCCAACCATCTGCGGGTTTGTACGCGTAGCCGCGGCGCTCTAGCTCCTTGTGGGCGGCTCCGTGGCGGATCGAGTACTCATAGGCGTGGGCGGGTGGCTCCTCCCCGGCCGCCAGGTCGAGGTTGTCGACGTGAGTCTCCTCCCATTCCGCCATGACCTGATCATCGGTCATTTCCCCGAGCTTCTCATCCATGTCATTCCCCTCCGCTCTGTGACGTCACGGCCGGCGCAGCCGGCACCGTCTAGAGATTCTTGGTTGTGAGTGGACCCCAGTTCAGGCGGAAGTGGTGCGTCCAGGATCGCGGGCGATTCGGAGCCCAGTCATGCCCTCCAGGATGCTGCGGTTCACCTGAGCCTCCTCCGAGAAAACCGCCTACAACCAAACCTAGCCGCCGAGATCACCGACCAGGGGGCGTATCGGCAGCGACAGGAATTACACACTTGTAGTTCTCAACACCCTGTGGAAGAAAGCGGGGAAAACCCTCGTCCGAGCCCCAGGGCCCACTAGGCCGACGTCAGCGGTAGTTGAGCGTCATTGCGAAGCCGACGCCGATGAGGCCGAGGCCGCCGAGCAGCCACTTGGAGTCGGTGCCTCCCGGCAGCAGGTCGATGTAGTTGGCGAGGATCAGGAGTACGCCGACCGCCATCAGCCCAAACATGGTCGCCACATACCAGGCTGGCGAAGGCCCCTTGCCATCGACCTGCGACGAGGCTGGGTTCTTGGGAGGTGTTGGGCGTTTGTTGGCCTTTTTCCTGCCCTTGGATACTGGCATAGGGCAAGGGTAGCGCCGGACCAGCGTGTGCGGGGCCCGACCCGGTACCCTTGCCGGATGAGGGTTCTGGTCATCGACAACTACGACTCGTTTACCTACAACCTCGTCCAGTACCTCGGCGAGCTCGGGGTGGAGCCTGTGGTGGCCAGGAACGACAAACTGACCCCAGCCGAGGGTGCTGCCCTGAAACCCGACCGCCTCGTGATCTCTCCGGGCCCAGGGGTGCCAGAGGATGCCGGTTACTCGGTTGAGTTCGTCAAGACGCTCGGCACCGATATCCCAACCCTCGGCGTTTGCCTGGGCCACCAGGCAATCGCGGTCGCCTTTGGTGGCCGCATCGCAAGGGCCCCCGAACCAAGGCACGGCAAGACGTCACAGATAGCCCATGACGGTGAGGGTGTTCTCGCCGGCTTGCCCGATCCATTCACCGCAACCCGTTACCACTCGCTTGCCGTCACCGAGGTGCCCCCCATCCTCAACGTGACCGCCCACTCCGAGGATGGTGTGATCCAAGGCGTGCGCCACACCGACCTCCCAATCGAGGGCGTGCAATTCCACCCGGAGAGCATCATGACCGAGGTGGGCAGGGATCTGCTGGAGAACTTTGTCAGCGAGTAACAGAGTTCTACTTGGTACCTGGTACTTGTTATGTCGTAATTCGAGCTACTCGGCTACGGAGTATTTCCCTGGGTCGTTCTCGACGAGTAGGCCCTCACCCACCAGGTCTTCGATCGCCATCTGCACGGCCTCCACGGGAAACCCGGTACGGCCGGCCAGGTCTTGGACCGTGCCAGCAGCGGCGACCACTGCACGCACTATGGCTCCGCGCAACTGGCGGGCCGATCCCTCGAAACGAGCCTGCGGCATCGGCGGCAAATAGCTATCCGGCCCGGCGCACCAGTCAGCTACCGGGCATTCCCAACAGCGGGCCCCGCGGGCGAGGCACAGGGAGGCGCCGAGATCCATCACCGCCTGGTTCCAGGCGGCGGACGGCTCGCCGAGCGCCGCTTGGGCCGCAATCTGGACCGCTGCGCCGTCCAGCGGTTCACCGTTCCACCGGCTCACCACGCGGCGCATGTTGGTATCGATCGTCGCCACCGGCTCACCGAACGCGAACGAGGCGATGGCCGCAGCCGTGTACGAGCCGACTCCCGGCAACCGCTCCAGGCCGTCGACCGTCTTCGGCCAACCCTCGTCCTTGATGATCCTGGCCGCCTGGCGAAGCCGCGGTGCGCGGCTGTTATACCCGAGCCCGGACCACACGGCGAGCACGTCGATGAGCGATGCCGCGGCGAGAGAGTGGACGGTCGGGAACCGTGCGACGAAGCGCTCATAGAAGGGCGCGACGCGCGACGCCTGGGTCTGTTGCAGCATCACCTCGGAGACCAGGACCAGGTACGGGTCGCCGACATCACGCCACGGCAGGTCCCGTTTGTGCTCGGCGTACCAGGAGAGGAGCGCGGCGTTCCGCTCCTGGTCGACGGCGGTGCTCATGCTTCGAGGGTGGTCGGGGGCGCTTCGGTCGTCGTTGTCGTGGGTGGCGGTATGTACCTGCCCAGGATCAGCCCCACCGAAGATCCGTCGTCGAGGATGGACCCGGCGATCGGGTTCTGGGAGACGACCTTGCCGTCATCCTCTTCGCCGACCGTGGGGTCTTCGCCGGTGAAAACGGCGATGAGGCCGGCTTCGGCGGCAGCGGTCTCGGCCTCGAGCTGAGTCATGCCATCGAAGTCGGGCACGGTCACTTGCCGTATAACACCGATCTTGACCGTCACCTGAGAATCCACAGGCACGGTCTCGCCGGCGACCGGATCCTGCTCGGCGACGAACCCAACCAATCCGCTGACGGCGGTGACCTCAACCGTGCCGCCGTCGACATAGGTGAGTTTCGCCTGGGTGGCCGCAGCCTCAGCCGCATCCGGCGACAGCCCAAGCAGCTCGGGGATCGTCGTGTTCTCCTGGCCCAGCGAGACGTAGATGGTGATCGGAGTCTCGCGGGCGATGACCCTGCCCGACTCCGGGTCGGTACGGGTCACAAAGCCGGGGGCCACATCCGGGGAGAACTCTTCCTCCGTCGACACGTCCTCGAAACCCACCCTGGCCAGCTCGAGCTGCGCGCCCTCTGCGCTCATCCCCGAAACGTCCGGTACCTCTAGCGAGAACGGCCCGCGGGAGACGACGAGATCGACCAAGGTACCGGCCTCGACCGGGGTTCCGGCTGCCGGCGACTGGCTGATCACGGTGCTTTCCGCGATGTCCTCGGTGAGGGTGTAGGTGACTTGGCCGATTTGGAATCCCTGTGCCTCGATCAGCGCCCTGGCCACGTCTTCGGTTTCGCCCACCACCTCGGGCACGCCGAACTGTTGGGCCCCCGCCGAGACCACCAGGACGACGAAGGACCCCACCTCGACCTCCGTTCCCGCCGGCGGGTCGGTCTCGATCACGATCCCGGGCGGGATGATCTCGTGCGTCTCCTCGCGCCTGTTGACCTTCAGGTCGAGGTCTTGCAGCTCTTGGGACGCCTGCTCCGCTGAAACCAGGGCGAGGCTAGGGACGACGACCAATTCGATTGCCGCCACACCACCCCCAGAGAGCATCCGGAACAGGATCCAGGCCCCGACTGCGAGCAGCGCCAACAGCGTGGCGACGGCGGCCAGATAGGTGAATTGCCCGCCGGGTTCATCCGGGGGCTTGTAGGCGACCGCTCTGGCGGTCTCGTCCGGCGGAGCGGTCGCAGCTGGAGCCGGAATCACCGCGGTTGCCGCCCCCGCGGCGGCGGCACCGACGACCATCGGAACCCGTCCTGCCAGGAAGGCGAGCAGGTCTGACCGCATGTCCGAGGCGGTCTGGTATCGCTCGCTCGGGCTCTTCGCCATCGCCGTCGCTGCGATCACCGACAGATATTCCGGGACCTCCGAGCTCACCTCTGCCGCGGTGGGGGCGAACTCGGATACATGCTGGTACGCCACCGCCACCGGGCTGTCGCCGGTGAAGGGTGGGCGGCCGGCGAGCATCTCGTAGAGGACGACGCCGAGCGAGTAGATGTCGGATCGGCCGTCTGCGGGGAGGCCCTGGGCCTGTTCCGGGCTGAAGTAGGTGGCGGTCCCGATTACCGCACCGGTCTTGGTCAGCTCCTCCGAGTCGTCGAGCGCTCTTGCGATCCCGAAGTCGGTGACCTTCACCGCTCCGTCGGTGGTGATCATGATGTTCCCCGGCTTGATGTCTCTGTGGAAGACCCCGGCCTGGTGGGCGACCTCGATGGCGGCTGCGGCCTCGGCCGAGATCTCGGCGGCTCTTCGCGGAAGAAGCCCTCCCTCCGACTTCAGGATCTCCCGCAGCGTCCGGCCGGCGATTAGCTCCATCACCATGTAGTAGGTGTCGCCGTCCTGTCCCCAGTCATAGATGGCGACGATGTTGGGATGACTGAGGTTTGCGGCGGCCTGTGCCTCTCTCCGGAACCGGGTTACGAACGCGTCGTCGGCGGCGAAGTTGGGGTGGAGGATCTTGATGGCCACCCTGCGGTTGAGCATGGTGTCCTCGGCCTCGTACACATCGGCCATGCCACCACGCGCCAGGTGCGCGACAAGGCGATACCGGTCTGACAGGGTGCGCTCATCCATCAGCGAGATGGTACCGAGAGAGGGAAATATGACATTGAGTCGCGAGTCGCGAGTCGTGAGTCGTGAGTCGCGAATCGTGAGTCGTGAGTCGAACTTCTGCGTCCTCTTGCTCGCGACTGCTCATTCAAAAACCTCGGCGAAGATCTTCTGGGCGATCGGCGCAGCCACACTGCCGCCGGTCGCCGTCTCCCCTGCCGAGCCACCAGATTCGACGACGACGGCCAGCGCGATCTGCGGCTCGCCTGGGCCGGCGTCCACCGGTCCGAAACCGATGAACCAGGCGTGCGGTGGTTGGCCGGTGACCTCGGCCGTGCCCGTCTTGCCGGCAATCCTCACGCCGGGGACGGCTGCGTTGCGCCCGCTCCCAGAGATGACAACCCTCTCCATCATGTCGCTGAGCACCGCGGCACTTGCAGGGCTCGTCGCCCGCCGCCACACGATCGGGGCCGTCGTGGACTCGATCAACCCGTCCGAGTGGAACACGTCGGAGACGACGTAGGGGATCATGATTTCGCCGCCGTTGGCGACGGCAGCGGCGACCAGGGCCATCTGCACCGGAGTCGCTCGGACGTCACGCTGCCCGATGGCGTTCTGCGCGGTTGCCGGCGGATCGTCGGCGAATGACCGCGCCTCTGGGATTGCCGAGGCCAGAATATCCAGGTCGTACGGAATGACACTGTTGAAGCCGAACGCCTCGGCCGTGGCCACCAGCTGTTCGGCGCCAACCTCCATCCCGAGGCGGGCAAACACCGTGTTGCACGAGCGGACGAAGGCCTCCTCGAGCGTCACCGTGGTGCCGTCTAGGCAGACCTTCCCGTCGTAGTTGCTGATGGTCGCCGTCGAGCCGGGTAGGACGAGGGCTCCCGGGTCCGGGTACTCAGTTGACGGACCGGCAATCCCGGCATCGAGAGCGGCGGCTGTCGTGATGACCTTGAACGTTGATCCGGGCGGGTAGGTGGTGGCGATTGACCGATCCAGCAACGGCTGGTCGGGGTCGTCATCGAGCAGCTGGCCTGCGGGCTGGGCATCGGGTCCGATCAGAGTGTTCGGGTCGAATCCCGGGGTCGACGCCGCGACGAGGACAGCCCCCGTCGACGGGTCAAGGGCAAACACGGCCCCCCGGTTGTCGCCCAACGCCATGAGAGCGGCCTTCTGGAGGTCGTCGTCGATGGTGAGACGCAGACCCCGCGGGCGGGGATCTCCCCCCATCAACGCATTGAGCACGCCCGAGATGGTGGCGTCGCGATCGGACACGAGGTCGGTGGCGCGCTCGCGTTCGAGGCCGCGGGCGCCGAACAGCACCGATACGAAGCCGACGGTGTGGGCGTAGTCCGCCCCACCGGGATAGCTGCGAACAAACGTCTGCGATGTGTCGGGGCTCGGGTCGGAGCGGGCGGCTACCACGGCATCGGAGCTGACGATGGCACCGCGTTCCCTTCCGACTCGGGAGGCGACGAGGCGCGGATTGCGCGGGTCGTCGCGGTAGTCAGGACCGGCCACGGCCTGGATCCACGTGGTCGCCACGGCAAGGACCAGGAATCCGGCCAGGATCGTCCACGCGGTGCGACGTAGTGGGTCGTTCATACTCGTTCCTCATGCGAGACGCGGCCGAGCAGGGCCAGGATCAGCGCCGAGGCAAGCAAGGACGAGCCTCCGTACGACATCAGCGGGGTGGTTAGCCCGGTGATCGGGAGAACGCGCACGACACCAGCGATGATGAGGAAGGCCTGGATGCCGACGAGGATGGTGAGCCCGCCGGCCAGGTACTTACGGAATCGGTCGCGACAACGCAACGCGATTCCGATGCCGACGGTCACGAACAGGGCGTAGGCGGTGATTACGGCTATCGAACCGGCCAGACCAAGCTCTTCGCCAACTGCGGCGAACACGAAGTCGGTGGTTGCCTCGGGGATCAGGTCGGGGCGGCCGAGGCCCAGCCCGGATCCGGTGAGGCTGCCGCTTCCCATGGCAAACAGGCCCTGCGCCGTTTGATAGCCGGCCCCGGTGAAGTCGGCAAAGGGATCGAGCCACGCCGAAATCCGCACCCGTACGTGGGCGAACTGCTGGTACGCCACCACACCGGCGACCACCACCGCGGCCAGCCCGGTTACCACGTACACGCCGCGGCCGGTTGCGGCGTACAGCATCCCGATAAAGAGGGCGAACAGCAACAACGAGGCGCCGAGATCCCTTTGATACATGAGCACGAGGAAGGCGGCACCCGCAGCGACAAGCACCGGCCCGAGGTGCCTCGGCTCCGGCAGCCTGATCGGCCCAATGCTGCGGGATACGGTCGCCATCGCTTCGGATCGGTCTGCCAGGTACGACGCCAGGAAGATCGTGAGCAGAACCTTGGCTACTTCGCCGGGCTGCAAGGACAGGTCGATGTCGGTGATCGGCACGGTGACTCGCACCCAAAGACGGGATCCGTTGACGACCGCACCATGGATCGGCCAGCTTTCGGGGAGGAGCGGAAGTAGCAGCAAACCGACGGCTGCGGCCAGGAACAGGTAGCGGTAGCGCCGTAGCACGGCCACACCGGAGTCTCGCAGCAGCCACACCACCAAAGCAGCCGAGATCCCTGCAAAGCCCAACCACCATCGCTGCAGTGCTGCCAGGCTCGGGTCGATTCGGAACACCTGGATGAAGCCGATAGCAGCGAGAAAGGCCGCGATCGGAAGAATGAGGGGATTGGCGTTTGGCGCCCAAGCGCGGAACGCGAGGTGAATCAGGCCGAAGGTGAACGCAAATACGATGAAGGTGAGGGCGACGTCGGCGTCCAGCCAAGTGCCTCCGGCGAATTGCACCATCGCCACTCCGATCGAAGCGAGTGTCGCCGCGGCGGCGATGAGGACCGCTTCGGCGTTACGAGTCATGGGCGTCGACGACGGCAACCGAGATGTTGTCGACGCCCCCTGCCGTGTTGGCGGCCTCGACCAGGGCCCACACGGTCGGCTCGACCTCGTTCCCGGCAGCGACGATCTCACGGATCTGATCGTCGGTGAGCATCGTGGTCAGACCGTCGGAGCTGATTAGGACTCGGTCCCCATCGACGAGCTCCACGGTCTCGTGATCGACGACCACCGGCCCGAGCCCAAGCGCTCGGGTCAACAGATGACGCTGCGGGTGGCGTTGGGCATCGCTCGGGTCGAGATGTCCGAGGGCTACAAGATCAGCGACGACCGTGTGGTCGGTGGTGAGCAGCTCGAGATCATCCGATCTGACCAGGTAGGCGCGGCTATCGCCAACGTGGCCGAGCTCGAGGGTTCCCTCGGGCTGAAACAGGCCGAGCGTCATCGTCGTGCCCATTCCCCGCAAGTCTGGGTTCCGCGCGATCTTCCTGAGGAGTTGATCGTTTCCTGTGACGACCCGCTCCACGATCGAAGTCTCGGCGGAAGGGTCCTCCTCGGTTGCGGCGCCGAGCGCGGTCGTGCTGGCGACATTGCCGGCGATGGCCCCACCCATCCCGTCCGCAACGCCAACCAGGATGGCGTGATCGGACGAACCGGAGGACTCAGGGTACACGGCGTCCTCGTTGCGCCCCCGCACGTGTCCCTTGTCAGATGCGGTCGCCCAGACATATCTCATGAGAGTTGTGGTTCGGCGATAGCTTCCATTGCGTCAGGCTAGGGAGGGGTGCCAAGTAGCAGACGACAAGTACCAGGTACGGTGGTGAATCATCTGACCTCGAGCATGGTCTTTCCGATCTGGACGGTGTCGCCTTTGACTACCCCGGTCGGTGCCGTTATGCGGCGTCCGTTGACATAGGTCCCGTTGGTACTGCCGAGGTCTTCGACGCGGCTCTGTCCGTCTTCGGCGCTGACCCTGGCGTGGAAGTCGGAGGCGTACGGGTCATCGATGATGATGTCTGCATCCGGACTGCGACCCACCGTATGTCCCGACCCTCTGAGCTTGACTCGTTTGCCCTTGGTGACCTCGCCCCTGAGCACGACAAGCTCGGTGGGGCCCTTCCTCCTAGCCGCCGACCCGCGACCGCCGATGTGCACCCTTATGGCGCCGGCGATCTGCCACAGGAACAAGAACAGGAGCAACAGAAACAGGATCTTGAGAGCGTTGAGGATCAGAGCAGGCATCGAGGCCTCACAAGAGTCGGAAGGTGAAGTCGATATCACCCATTGTGATCGTGTCGCCGGGGACGATCGCCGTTGCATCGGACCCGATCGATTCTCCGTTGACGAAGGTACCGTTTGCCGAAGCAGCGTCGGCGATTGTGACATCCGAGCCGTGACGGACGATAACGGCGTGGCGCCGCGACACCTCTGGAATATTGGCAACCACGTCCGAATCGAGGGCGCGTCCGACGATGTTGCGGTTGTCGGCGATATCGAAGGCGACCGGAGGGGAGGTCGCAACCAGCTGAGCCCACGCGTTCAACGGGCCGGGGTGCGACTCTGCCGAGCAGTCGGCCAGCCCTCTGGGGATCTCGGGGTCGGCGATGATCTCGACGGTAATCGGCCCAGCCAGTTTCCAGGCGCGATCGCGAGCGGTGGCCTCCACGGCCATGGCCAATTCTGCGGCGAGCTCCTGCTGATCGATGCCATCCGGGAAATCGTGTGTGTTGACCCGCATCTCCCATTCGTTGGGGATTTGTGGCCCGGCGTCTCCCTCGAACTCGACGAAATCGGCGTGGCGAATGAGACGGTCTGCCATGTCGACTGGGTGCATCTTGCCGCGAAACACGGCCGCGGTGGCGCCGTCGACGAGGCGCTCCAGTCGCCGTTCCATCTCCTTGGCGAGGTGCATGGTCGGATTGTATGAGCGCCGGGCGTTTGGGCTACTCCAAGAGCCATAACCCATGCCCGTGTTAGCCTTTCGCATCCCACGGGCGAGTGGCGGAAATGGCAGACGCGCAGGTTTCAGGAACCTGTGAGGTAACACTCGTGGGGGTTCAAGTCCCCCCTCGCCCACGGCATGGCGTACTCCTCATTCTCTCCCGTGCGCCGGTCGCGACGCCGTCGGTGGTTGCTGGCAGGGTTTGTCGCGGCCGTCGTGGTGGGCCTCATCCTGTTTGCGGTCAGGAATCGAACCGAAGCGCGCAGTGTCGCCGACTATCTTGCGGTCACGGAAGCGGCCGTCGAACAGCAATCCCAGGCAGCGGACGACCTCGAGGCGACGTTCAACTCGTTGACCGGCGTGGATCGTCCCGAGTTGATGCGGCGGATCGAGGTAATGCATGCGGCAGCCGCCGAGGCAGGCGCCGCCATCGATTCGGTCATCGTGCCGGCGAGCGCAGCCGAGGCGCACGGGTATCTCATGGTCGCCACCCGATCGTGGGAACGCGCTCTCGGTCTGCTCGGCGATGCGGTCATGGCCGTGCTCGATGACGACGACGAGTTCGCTCTCGAGGAGGCACTTGTTCTGTTGCGTGTTGGCGATACCGCGTACGTCGAATTTCTGGCGAGGGTTGGTGACCTCGACGACTCGATCGCCTCTGGCGATTTCCAAGCGGTCGTATTTGTCGCTGTCGACGGGCCGGTCAGGCTCGATACCGCCACCGTCGGTACCCGGCTCAGATCGGTATATGAGCTCGGCGAGCATCGCAACATCTCGGTCACGGCCGTCACCGAGCCGGAACCTGTCGGCGAGCGCAACAACGTGCCGATTGTCCCTCAGAGCGAGTCGTTTCTTGTACAGGCTGTCGTCGCCAATGAGGGGAACGAGACCGAGGAGCAAATCTCCGTGACCCTGGAGCTCATCGCGACGGGTCGTGACGTGCCGCGGATCGTGATCACCCAGACCGTTGCCAGCCTGGCGCCTGGCGAGGCCAAGACATGCGTGTTCGACGGAATCGAGCTGATCCCTGGCGGGCTGTACGAGCTTGTGATCCGTGCCAGAACCCCCAAGGACGAATCGCCTGCGGACAACGCGTGGCGCATGGTCTTCTACCGAAATGAGAACGCGTGAGCGGTTGGCTCGTCGTCATCATTGGTTTCCTCGTCGTCGTACTAGCGGTGTGGCAGGCAGTCCAACTGCATCAACTCCGCGCTCGAGTCAGGGCGGTTCCGCAGGACGGGAACGTGATCGCGCTGCTGGGCTCGGTAGGGGTGCGACTCGAGGGGATGGACTCTGGGATGGCGTCCTTGGACCGCAGGTTGCAGGATGTCGAAGGCCGCATGCCGAACGCGATCGCCAAAGTGGGCTTTGTGTCGTACGACGCCTTCGGCAACGTCGCCGGGCGACTGTCCCGCTCGATCGCAATGCTGGACGAGCGTGGCAACGGCGTCCTTCTGTCGATCCTGGTGTCGCGTGACGACACGCTGCTCTTCTCCAAGGAGATCCGCTCCGGGGTCTCCGCCGAGCCACTTTCTCCAGAGGAGGAGGACGCGGTGGCCACGGCCCTCGGCCGGTAGCATCCTGCGCCATGATCGACGTTGCGATCCTGAGAGACGACCCGGCGGCGCTCGAGGCCGGACTGGCACGAAGAAGCGTCACCGTTGACGTCGCCGCTCTGCGCACCCTCGATGGTGAGCGGCGGGCGGTAAGGGCCGACGCCGAGGGGCTGCGGGCCCGCCAGAAGGAGGGAGGCAAGGCCATCGCCAGTCTCGATGGTGCCGAGAAGGAGGCCGCCATCGCCAGCGCCGCCGAGTTGTCCGACCGGTACAAGGAGATGCTGAGCCGTGCCGACGCGCTCGACAGCGAGTTCATGGCCATCTGGGTGACGATCCCCAACCTGGCGGACGACACGGCTGCCGACGGGCTGACCGAGGAGGACTATGTAGAGATCAGCCGCTGGGGGGATCCGCCGGAGTTCGGATTCGAGCCGCAGGATCACGTCGATCTGGGCAGCGAGTTGGGTGTGATCGACATCGAGCGTGCCGCCAAGATCTCGGGCAGCCGTTTCGGCATCCTCAAGGGTCGGTTGGCGGTGCTGGAATTCGCCCTGGTGCGGTGGGCATTCGATGCCCTCGCCGCCTATGGGTTCGAGCCGGTCGTGCCTCCGATCCTGGTTCGCGAGGAGGCCCTATTCGGTACCGGCTTTTTTCCTGCGGATCGAGAGCAGGTGTATTCGGTCGGCGAGGACGACCTGTATCTTGCCGGCACTTCGGAGGTGCCGCTGGCCGCAATGCACGGCGACGAGTTCCTCGACCCCGAAGAGTTCCCGATCCGGTATGCCGGATTCTCCACTTGTTTTCGCGTAGAGGCCGGAACCTACGGCAAGGACACCCGCGGGATCTTTCGGGTGCACCAATTCGATAAGGTCGAGATGTTCTCCTTCGTTCACCCGGAGAGTTCGGGCCAGGAACATGACTTTCTGCTGGCCCGCGAGGAGGAGCTCATCCAGGCTCTTGGTATCCCATACCGGGTGGTGAACGTATCCGCCGGCGACCTCGGGGCGTCCGCCGCCAAGAAGTACGATATCGAGGGATGGTTCCCCGGCCAGGACCGATACCGCGAGCTCACCTCGACGTCGAACACGACCGACTACCAAGCACGCCGGTTGAGGATCCGGTTCAAGGACGAGGACGGGAAGAGCCGGCTGGTGCACACGCTCAACGGCACGATGTTTGCCGTGGGTAGAACCCTGATCGCGATCATGGAAAACTTTCAGACCGGCGAGGGATCGGTCATCGTCCCCGAGGTCCTCCGCCCGTACGCCGGGTTCGATGTCATCGACTAGATGCCCCGCCAACCCGGGGTTCGTGGTGGCGGAGGGCGAGCGTGGCGGCCCACGGTTCGCTACGTCGAGAGCAGCGGCGTGAGTAACGGAGACGTCTTTTCCGATATAGCCGGGCGCTACGACCGCCTGAACGCCATTCTCTCGCTCGGCAGAGACCAGGCCTGGCGGAAGCGTGCGGTCGAGCGGCTTCCCGGGGGGAGGATCCTGGACCTCGGCGCCGGGACCGGAGCCGCCAACGAGATCCTTTCTTCCAGCGATGTCGTGGCCCTTGACCCCTCGCCTCAAATGCTTGCCCTCAACGATGCTGACTATCGGGTGGTGGGGGTCGCCGAGGGCCTCCCGTTCAAGCAAGGAGCCTTCGACGCCGTCCTGTCGGCATATGTGTTCAGGAACCTCGAGTCGGTCGAAGCGACGTTGATCGAGATCCATCGCGTGCTGCGACCGGGCGGGCTGCTGGGTGTCGTTGATCTGGCCAGGCCCGAGGCCGGCTGGCAGCGGAGCCTGCATCGACTGGGGACGTCGATCCTGTTGCCGATCGCCGGTGCCAGCATTGGGGCCAGGGAGGAGTACCGCTACCTGCATCAGACCCTGGACAAGCACCCGCCGCCGGAGGAGTTGCTGGCAGCGTCACCGCTTCGCCTCGTGGACACCTGGCGCATGGGCCCGATGGGATTCGTTTGGGGCGCGATCCTAGAGAAGGACTGAGGAGCCACCGGCCAACAGCTCCCGGCCCGAGGAAGACGCGCTTGAGATTCAAGACTCGAGACTCGCGACTCAAGACTCGCTACTCGCGACTCAAGACTCAAGACTCAAAAACCGTGCACCCGCCGTCGAATGGCGTGTACCGGCGCCGCCGGAATGGTCGGCTCGAACCGGGCACCCCTGCAACACCCGGGACAACCCGCTTAGGGCTGCTTCCTTTCGGACCTGACCCGGTTCACGCGTGTTCCGCCGTTGCAGGACCTGGTCGTCAACGCCGCCCGATCCCGGTGCTGACCCGATACACACTCACCCTCGGGCGGGAATTCGGCCCCGCATCAAGAGGATTTCGAGTACAGGGCACCCCTAGTGCCCCGCCTAGCACGGTAACTCGAATGGTAGCGACCGTCCCGAACACGGAACCAGAGGCTCCGCAAAAAGGTCGCGATCCGGTCTCTCTCGGCCAGATTACCTGCGGAGCCGGGGCCCGAGCGGCCCGCCGCGAAGCGGCACAAGAGGGAAAACGGCTCCACTCCTGCCGAGACAATCGGTCACCTATCGGTGCGCGTCCGAGTGACGCAACCCAGGATCCAGTCTTGGATGGCGGTCTTGGCACGGTCCGATGCCGGGATCGACGACGAGGTGAACCCGTGCGCCGCACCGGTCGCCACGTGTACCTCGACGTCGATCCCTGCCGCGACCAGGCGGGCGCCCATGATCAGGGAGTCGTCGAGGAGGGGGTCCTGGGTCCCGATCACGATGAGTGCCGGGGGAAGGCCGGTGAGGTCGGCGTACAGCGGTGACAGGTCCGGGTTCGTCACGTCGGCCCCGGCTGCGTAGGTCTCGGCGAACCACCGGCACCCCGCTGTGTTCAGGACAAGCGGGCGCTCACCCCAGTTCCTGGCGCTGATGGTGAGAGCGAGGTCGAAGATCCCGTATACGAAGACGACCCCTGCGAAGTCGGTGAAACCGTGCCGGTCCCGCAGCCTCAGCAGTGCGGTGGCGGCGAGATGCGCACCTGCCGACTCCCCACCGGCGACGATCCGGTCGGATCCGAACGCCTCGGCTCCGTTCTCGACCACCCATAGCGCCGCCGCTTCGGCGTCGTCCGATGCAGCGGGGTAGGGATGCTCGGGGGCCAGGCGATAGTCCACCGAGACAACGGCGACACCCGCCTTGCGGGCAATCGCCTCCAGACGGCCATCTCGATCGGACGCCGAGCCCATCGTCCATCCGCCCCCATGGAAGTGGAGGTAGATCCCGTCAACCCGATCGGCGGTGAAGACGCGTATCCCGAGGTCGCCGGCGGGCCCTGGGATCGTTCGATTCTCGGCGAGGTCCGAGTGCACGGCAGGGCCAAAGAGACCGCGTCCCTGCTCCTGTGCCTCACGGAGCGGCCCGATACCGACCTGGGCCGGGTCCGGGAGGTTGCGGGTCAGCCGCTCCAGCTGCTCGTTGAGGGCGAGGGTTTCCGGATCGGCGTTGGCTTCATCGAAGTCCGCAGGTTCGAGGCGCATAGTGCGAGCGTAGAAGAGTTGTGTCAGCCCTCTTCAACGGAGCGGTGCACAACCGGGATTGGCAATAAGTATCGAGTAACAAGTATCAAGTACGACAACGGTGAACTGGGAACTGGGAACTGGTGTCTCGGTCCCCGTCAAATCAGCCTGTGCAGGGTGGTGACGTTCCACAAGATCAGGAAGGCATACATGAAGACGACGCTGCTCAGGACCATGAACGCCGGCTTGGACCGAACTATCAGCGCGGCGGCCAGGGAAACGGCGCCTGCGAGCACCACCTTGAGCAGATAGAACTGGGCGGGTGA
The DNA here is from genome assembly GCA_964195125.1 of uncultured Kiloniellales bacterium. Classification (GTDB taxonomy): domain Bacteria; phylum Actinomycetota; class Acidimicrobiia; order Spongiisociales; family UBA5794; genus JACZST01. Next base: position 17,218 of record CAXMPL010000211.1, read on the forward strand.
CGTGACGATGTCCTGAAGCAAGGGGTTGGCCTCAACGGCGCCGAGGTCGAGTGCTACGCTGGTGAACGCCCAATCGGCGAAGGACAGAACGAACAGTGCGAATGCGAACAACGATACCCTGCGATCCAACATGCCTCCCCAAGCCCATCCCTGCCGGGTGCCTCCGCCCGACGTGGCTCTCACAATACCACTCAGCGTGGTTATGTGTAGGGAAGAATTGCGCGTCGAGGCCCAAGGCTTAGTTCACGTATCAATTTGCCTATGAGCGCGCGGATTGTTCTCTACGTAATACGTAATTCGTAATACGGCCCGGCGCTAAGGCGCAGGGCCCCGCGGAGGGGGTGGGATTCGAACCCACGGAAGCTTGCGCTTCGCTGGTTTTCAAGACCAGTACTTTCGTCCGCTCAGTCACCCCTCCAAATCCGTATCACGTATTGCGTATCAAGTATTACGACTCCTCACAGGGGCCGTTCGCTGTTGCAGCAGAGCATTTCGTTGTGCGTAGCGCGTAATACGAACTACGGCCCGGCGGAGCCGGGCCCCGCGGAGGGGGTGGGATTTGAACCCACGGGACCGAAACCGGCCCAACGGTTTTCGAGACCGTCACATTCGTCCGCTCTGTCACCCCTCCAGAGTCCGTATTACGTATTGCGAATCCGGGTCGTAATACGTTGTACGTAACACGTAATACGGTCGGTGCCGGAGGCACCGGCGAGGATTGTACCGGTGCCTACCTTCGATCAGAGAAGAAGGACTCGAGCAACTCAGCCGCGTCGTGCTCGCGTACACCCGCGACAAGGTCGCACCGATGGTTGAGCCGCTCGTCCTGGGGAATGTTGTACAGGCTCCATGCAGCTCCTGCCTTGGGGTCGGAGGCGCCGTAGACGATGCGGTCCAGTCTCGCCCACACCGCGGCCATGGCGCACATCGCACACGGCTCCAGGGTGACGACCAGGGTGTGTCCTGCGAGCCGCCAATTGCCGATCTCTCTTGATCGTGCAGAGAGCACTAGCAGTTCCGCATGGGCGGTCGCGTCGCCTCGCTCCTCGCGCCGGTTGTGGTCGGCTGCAACCACCTCACCCGAGGAATCGAGCAGGATGGCACCGATCGGCACGTCGTCGTGCTCGATCGCGAGGCGTGCCTGCTCGAGGGCGATTCCCATCGCGTCGACGGCATTCATTTGCCAGAACCCTCCTTCTACACTTTCACACCCTACGGAGGGATCGCATAGTCTGGCCGAGTGCGCACGCCTGGAAAGCGTGTAAGCGGTATCCCCGCTTCGTGGGTTCAAATCCCACTCCCTCCGCGGAGCCCGGCGCATGGCGCCGGGCTGTACAATGCGTTCCCGGAGAGGTGGCCGAGCGGCCTAAGGCGCTCGCCTGCTAAGCGAGTAGGGGGTGCAAGCTCCCTCGAGGGTTCAAATCCCTCCCTCTCCGCAAGGCCCGCTGCTCCGCGCCGTCGCTGGTCGCCGAAACATCAAAACTGAGAGTCAGTACCTATGCCGAGGCCGTCAGACGCGTGCCGGCCCCGTGCTCGTAACACCACGCCCAGGCCTCGCCCGGCTCCTTGGAGCGGATGACGGGATGTCCCACGGCGAGCCCGTGCTTCCGTGCGTGCGTGTTCTTGGAATCATCGCAGCACCTGGTCTCTTTGCATGTCACGCAATAGCGTAAATGCACCCAGGTGTCGCCCATCTCCAGGCACTCGATGCACCCTCCCGAGGGCATCTCCTCGAGCGGGACGTTCTCGAGGTCATCGCATAACTCGCGTTGTGCTGTGGCCATGCGTGGAGCCTACCCCTTGGGGCGTGCCCCAGACCCCTCGTCGGGTCCGGCGACGGGAAGCCTGATGGAGAACACGGTTCGTCCAGGCTCGGAATCGACGGTGATGGCGCCGCGGTGTTTGTGCACGATGATCGAATAGCTGATGTCGAGACCGAGGCCGGTCCCCGAACCAGGCGGCTTGGTGGTGAAGAAGGCGTCGAAGATCCGGTCCAAGTCACCCTCTGGGATCCCCGTCCCGTTGTCCTCGATTTCGACGGTGACCGTGCCGTCGTCCGCGGAGGTGCGAAGGGTCACCATTCCATCGTCTCTGCCAGATGAGGCAACGGCGTCGGCGGCATTGTCGATGAGGTTGGTCCAAACCTGGTTGAGCTCGCTGGCGTAGGCAACGATCTCGGGGACGTCTCCGAACTCGATCTCGACGCCGATGTCCCTCAGCTTCGGCTTGAGGATGAGAAGCGTGTCCTCGAGGCCCTTGCGCACATCGACCTCTTGGATCGGCGCCTGATCGAGGTGTGTGTACGACTTCAGCGCACCGACGATCTCGGACATGCGCCCTGCCCCTTCATTGATCTCGCGTAGCAACTCCGACACGTTGCGGGTCATTGCGACGGCCTGCAGCACCGCCGGAGCATCACCGCCGAAGGCCTCGCCAACTGCCACCACGGTCTTGGCTTTCCATCCGGCGAAGGCAAGCTCGGTCGCCACGGCCCAGGGTTCGGCGACGCCGATGGCGCCCAGCGCAGGTTCGAGTTCCTCCTCACGTTCGGAGCGTTCGAGGGAGCCCATCACGGGACCGGGTTGTGCCGCAGAAGCCAGCCACTCGTCGAGTTGGTTCTGCTTGTCGGCAGCGATGCCCATGCGGCCGAGTGCGGATATGGCGCGTCCATAGGCTTCGAACTCTGGCCCGAGGAGCCCGGAGGCTCGGGCAATTGCGGCCGCAGGGTTGTTCAGCTCATGGGCGAGTCCCGCCGTAAGCGTCCCAAGCTGGACCATGCGCTCGGATTGGCGAAGGCTGGCTTCGGTCTGCCGCCACCGGGCCAACAGCACTGAGAACAGAGCCTTCGCTGCGGTTGCGCTGGACTCGAGCAGCTGATCCATCTGGGTCTTCGGTATGGCGATGAGCCTGGTCTCCTCTACTGCCCGACCAGACGCCATCCGCGGTGCGGAGTCGAGCAGTGCCATCTCGCCGATGACCTCGCCTGGGCCCCTCCTGGCCAACATCACCTCTTGCTCTCCGGTGATCTTCACGATCTCGATCTCGCCGCCTGTAATCACGTACGCCTGATCGCCGTCGTCCCCCTCGCTGAACAGCAGCTCGCCTGTGGCGAGGGATACCACGGTGGCGCCTTCTGCCAGGCAATCGAGGTCGTCGTCGGCGAGATCGGCGAAGAGGGGAACGGCGCGGAGTTCCTCTCGCACCGCGTCACACCGTGTCGAGGTATTGATGGACCAGGGTCACCGCAACCGAACCGGAACCGACTGCGGAAGCCACCCGGCGGATGGCGTCGTGGCGGATGTCACCTGCGGCGAATATTCCCGGAACACTCGTTTCCAGAGCCAGCGGGTCACGATCCTCGGTCCAACGAAAGTCTTCGCTTGCCAGCACCAGATCGGGGCCGGTGTAGATGAAGCCACGCTCGTTGCGCGCCACGAGGTGCTCGACAAAATCGGAGTGTGGAACAGCCCCAACGAAGATGAAGATGGCGGCAGCCTCCTGAACGGTTTCTTCGTCCGTTGAGTTGTTCTTGAGCCGGATGCGCTCGACGCGTTCCTCACCCTCGACGGCGACGACCTGGGTGTTGGTGATCACTTCGATGTTTGGCTGGGCGGCGATCTGTTCGATCAGATATGTCGACATCTTGGCGACGAGCGACTCGCCGCGCACCACCACCGACACCGTTGACGCATACCGGGCAAACAGCATGGCTGCCTGCCCAGCCGAGTTCGCTCCGCCGATCACGAACACGTGACGGTCCTTGTAGGTGGCTGCCTCGGAGAGGGCTGCGCCGTAGTAGACACCGGCGCCCTCGTAGCGTTCGTAGCCGGGAACGCTGAGCTTTCGCAACGACATGCCACTGGCGATGATGAGTGCATGGGATCTGAGCTGCTCGCCGTTGTCGAGGGTGACGACCTTGACCTGGTCCTCGGTCTTGACCTCGGTCACTACGGTGGCGCTGAGGATCTCGGCACCGAGCCTGGTGGCCTGGGTGACGGCTCGTCGCGCTAGGTCGCCGCCGCTGACACCGGCCGGGAAGCCGAGGTAGTTCTCGATCCTGCTGCTGGTCCCGGCTTGGCCGCCTGGTGCCTCAGCCTCGACCATTACGGTGCTCAACCCCTCCGATGCTCCGTACACCGCACCGGCCAGACCTGCCGGTCCGCCTCCGATGATGATGAGGTCGTAGAACGGGTTGTCCGCCTCGGTCTGCATGCCAACCTGCTCGGCGAGGGCGCGCCGCTCGGGGTCGACCAGGCTGGTGCCATCTGGGAAGAGCACGATTGGGATCGAGCCGCCCCCATCGGAGGAGGCGGCGACAATGGCGGCGGCTTCGTCGTCCCGTTCGATGTCCAGGAACCGGTACGGGACCTCGTTCCTCGCCAGGAAGTCCTTCACCTCGTGGGTGGCCGGTGACCAGGTCGTGCCAACGACTCTGATGCCGTCGAACGGTGCCGGCGTGTTGGCCACCCAGTCGCCGAGGAGGTCATCCAGGATCGGGTACAGGTTGTCCTCCGGAGGGTCCCACGGCTTCATCAGATAATGGTCGAGATCGACCTCGTTGATCGCTGAGATGGCGGCGTCGGTATCGGCATAAGCGGTGAGCAGAGCCCGTTTGGCATCGGGATAGGTTTGGCGGGCCTCCACGAGGAAGTCGGTGCCGGTCATCGACGGCATCCGCTGGTCGACGAGGAAGAGCGCAACCGTGTCCCCGCGGGCCTTCAGTGATTCGACGGCTTCGAGGGCCTCGGCCCCCGAACCGGCATCGAGCACCCGATACTCGGGCGCAAAGTGAGACCGGAGGTCACGCCTGACCGCGTTCAGAACCTGGGGGTCGTCGTCCACCGCAAGGATGATTGGTGTGCTCAGGCTGCTCCTCCCGCCATTCGTCACATGACGATACCGGTCTGCGACCGGTTCGCGCCCATGATCAGCTGAGCGGTACGTATTCGTGCAGGATTCGGTCCGGCCCCACGTCGACGATCCGCACCCCCGATGGATCGTCGCCCAGCATGTAGCCGACCGGACCGGACGTCACCATCTCGAAGTCCCCGTCGTAGGCGAGCGAATTGCGGTGCCAGTGGCCGGCGAACGCGATCGTTATCCGGTGCCGGCGGATGAGATCGAGCAGCGTGCTTCGACGTTCGGCCGGGAGGTTCCAGTACGTGTCTGGCTCATCGGGGGAACTGAGGAACAGCGGATGGTGGCCGAGCACGATGGTATGCGAGCGCTCAGCCGATTGGGACAGCTCGAATTCGACGAAGGCAAGCTGCTCGGCCAGCTCGTCTTCTACGTTCTCCGGGTGATCGATGACGACGGTGTTGAGGACGACGAACCGCACGTCGCCGTGGTCGAATCCGTAGTAGTCGGCGCCGAACACGTCGCGGTAGGCACCGATGCTGGTCATTGTCGGAGCCACCGTGTCGGCGGCGATGTCGTGATTGCCGGGAACCCACAGCATGGGAATCTGCGAATCGAGCATCGAGGTGATTCTGAGCAGCTCCTCGACCTGCTCCGCATCGGCGGCATCGTCGGTCATGTCGCCGCCCATCACAACGAACTCGGGACGGATCGCGTTCGCCATGTCGATCGCCGACCGGTAGCGCTCGGCATCCCAGGCGAAGCCCTCCACCTTGGGGACGATCTCAACCCGCATCCCGCGGGAATCGAAGTCGGCAATGTCGCCCTCGTTCATCCCACTGAACGTGGCGTATGCACCGAGCTGGCAATCGGCCATGAAGATGAAACGAAAGGAGGTCACCTGTCGACTCTACGGTTTCTCACCACACCGAGGCGAAATCGGCCAGGAGGATCGGGGTGGGTGCTTTCCCATGGTCGGGCTCGACGCGAGGGTGAAGGCCCAGAACGCGTCTCCGATTCTTTTTCAGCTCATCGTTCATGCCGACGCCGCCCACTCCGACACCATGCGGTCCAGGGTCTCTAGGGGGACGGCGCCCGACCCCAGCACGGTGTCGTGGAATGCCTTGACATCGAAGCGGTCGCCCATTGCATGCTCCGCTTCCTGGCGCATCCGCTCGATCTCGATGCGGCCGATCATGTAGGACAGCGCCTGGCCCGGCATCGAGGCGATATAGCGGTCGATCTCTTCGGTGATGGTGTACAAGGACATCGGGGTGTTTTCCGCCAGGTAGTTGATCGCCTGTTGGCGGGACCAGCCGAGGGCGTGCATTCCGGTGTCGACGACGAGCCGGCCGGCCCGCATCGAGTCCGCCACCAACATCCCCATCCGGTCCAGTTGCGAGCCGTAGATCCCCATTTCGTCTGAGATCCGCTCCGAGTACAAGGCCCATCCTTCACCGTAGGCGACGATGTGCAGGTGGCGGCGAAAGTCCGGTACCGAGTCGCCAAGCTCCTG
>CAXMPL010000212.1:0-3065 GCA_964195125.1 uncultured Kiloniellales bacterium
GAATAATACTCAGTCTCGGCAATCAACATAGCCAGCATGTCAGATCGACACCAAGATCCAGCCAATGCAACTACAGGAATCGCCATGAAAAGTAACAATTCAGCGCCTTCGATGTCGGTGGGGGAACGGTGAGCGTAACCGCACCTGGTGGCTTCGTTGCCAGCGGGGTGCCTTCTGGAATTCGCCGAAACGGACGAAAGGATCTGGCGATCATTCGATCCCTGCCCCGCGCAACGGGAGCAGCCATGTTCACCACGAACCAGGTGCAGGCGGCACCGCTCCGAGTGTCGAAGTCACATCTGCGCAGCGCCCAGCCACAAGCGGTCGTGATCAACTCGGGGGTGGCCAATGCCGTCACCGGGGCCCAAGGAGAATCGGACGCCATCGCCATGGCTGCGCAGACTGCAGCCCTGCTCAGCCTCTCGCTCGAGGAGGTAGTGGTGCTGTCCACCGGCCTCATCGGTGTACCGCTTCCGCTCGACAAGATCAGCAAGGGTTTGCCACAGGTGGTGGCGAGTCTGAGCGACGAGGGCGGAATCGATGCCGCGGAAGCGATCATGACCACCGACACCCGGCCCAAGCACTCGGTGGCTGCCACCGACGGTTTCACCGTTGGCGGGATCGCCAAGGGCTCCGGGATGATCCATCCTGCACTGGCCACCATGCTGGCGGTCGTGACCACCGACTACGCCCTCGCCCCCGACCAAGCTTCCGAGTTTCTGCAGGCTGCGGTCGAGACGAGTTTCAACCGAATCTCCGTCGATGGAGATAATTCCACGAACGACGCGGTCATCCTGCTGGCCAACGGCGCCGCCGAGGCACCTCGCGCCGACACCGACTTCCAATCGGCGCTCCAGCAGGTTTGCAGTGATCTGGCTCGCCAGATCGTGGCGGACGGCGAGGGAGCCACATTGTTGATCGAGATCCGGGTGAGTAGCGCCGCCACCGATGAAGATGCCGTTGCCATCGCTCGGCAAATCGCCACCTCGAGCCTGGTGAAGACGGCGGCGTTCGGCAGAGACCCCAACTGGGGTCGTGTGATCGCCGCCGCCGGATCGGCGACCTCTGCCCGAGGCCCGGCAAAGGTCGACGTCGATCGACTCGAGCTGAGCTTCAACGGCACGGCGCTGTTCAGTAATGGCCGCCCCACCGGTGGTGAGCCGGACATGGACGCCCAGGTGCTGAAGATCGATCTCGATCTGGGGATCGGCGACGGTGGGGCGAGCTATCTGTCGACCGATCTCACGAAGGAGTATGTGAGCATCAATGCCGACTACACAACCTGAGCCTGCATTGGATCGAACATGAGCAAGCGCTCCCGCCAGGCCGAGATTCTGAGGCTGATCGAGCAGCAGGACATTTCTACCCAATCCGAGATGGTGGCTGCGCTGAGTGTGGTAGGCACCGAAGCCGCCCAGGCCACGATCTCACGCGACATCGCGGAGCTCGGCTTGGTGAAGGTGCGTGGAGACGGGCGGCGGAGGATCTATGCAATGCCAGGCACCAAGGACAACGACCGGATCGTCGTGCTCTCCCGGGCCTTGCGACGCTGGGCGTCCACGATACGGGGGAGCAGCAATCTCGTGCTGATCGATACCCCTGCTGGTTACGCCTCGGCCCTGGCCCAGGTCATCGACGAGACGGGCCATCCCGATGTCCTTGGGACGGTCGCCGGCGACAACACCGTGCTGGTCGTTGCCGATGACCGTGTGACCGGTGACCGACTTGCGACCGAGCTGCTCACGCTGGCGGAGCCCGCCAGCCGCCTGCAGGGCGCTTCATGAGCGTGGCTGCTCGTGGGGTGAACCCAGCAGCGTGAACCCGATCTCGGCATCGCTGCTCCCTGACACTGCTGCCATATCGAGCAATGGGGTGTTGACGATCGGCGGGATCGACACCATCCAGCTGGCGGCCGAGTACGGCACCCCGTTGTTCGTCTACGACGAGGCTCACCTGCGCGCCCGGTGCCGCGAAGCGGTCGCCGCCTTCGGGGGAGGTGCGGTGTACGCCACCAAGGCGTTCCTGTGCACCGCCATGGCTCGACTCGCCCATGATGAGGGGATGCGCCTCGACGTGGCTACGGGAGGAGAGTTCGCGGTTGCCAGAGCCGCGGGCGTCCCGGCAACGGGCATGGTTTTCCACGGCAACAACAAGAGCATTGCCGAGCTGCGGATGGCGCTCGAACAAGAGGTCGGCTGTCTGGTCGTCGACTCGTTCGACGAGATCGACCGTATCGAGACGTTGGTCGGCGAAGGGCTCAAACCCCCGGAAGTCCTGATCCGCATCACCCCCGGAGTGGAAGCGCACACGCACGAATTCGTACGAACAGGCCAGGACGACTCGAAATTCGGGTTCACCGTCTCCACCGGTGCCGCATCCAAGGCGGTAGCACGCGCCCAGACATCCCAGGCGATGGTGCTGCGCGGCATTCACGCCCACATCGGCTCCCAGGTGTTCCGCAGCGAGTCGTACGCCGAAGCCCTGGGCGCGATCGCCGCGTTCACCGGCCCCGACCAGTTCCAGGAGGTCTCGATCGGCGGCGGGCTTGGGGTCGGGTACGTGGAGGGAGAGGAGGCACCGTCGATCACCCGGTGGGCTGAGACCATCAAGGCCGCCGCCGCGCAACACGGCCTCCAATCGAGGATCTCGGCCGAGCCGGGCAGGGCGATCACCGCCCTGGCGGCGGTGACCTTGTACACGGTGGGCACCATCAAGGTCATCCCGGGGATCCGCACCTACATGGCCGTCGACGGCGGGATGAGCGACAACCCGAGACCGGTGCTCTACGGGTCGGGCTACGAGACCTTTCTCCCTGGTGCCGTCAAGGCCCCCAGAAGCCAGGAGATCAGGCTGGTCGGGAAGCATTGCGAAACGGGCGATGTGTTGGTGTCCGCCGGCTGGCTGCCGGCAGACGTCGAGGTCGGAGACATCGTGGCAACCCCGGTGACCGGGGCGTACGGCCACTCCATGGGCTCGAACTACAACAAGGTGCTCCGCCCTGCCGTCGTCTTTGTCGCAGATGGACAGGCCAGGCTCGTAGTGCGGCGAGAGACCTACGAAGACCT
>CAXMPL010000213.1:0-3018 GCA_964195125.1 uncultured Kiloniellales bacterium
GGCTCGCCGGTCCGTCCGTCGTAAAGCGTGGCCTTGCCGACGCCGTCGACCATGGTCTCACCGTCGCGGTTGGGTTTGGCGTGTTCGAGCACCTTGAGGATCTCGTCCTCGTGAGCGCCGTCGAACACGGGAGTTGCCACCTTGGTCCACTCCGATGCACCCTTGGCCGCCGGGCTGTCCATGCCGTCAAACGCCTCCCAGCCCTGCGCCGCTCCCCACCCGAGGTGGGTTTCCAGCACCTGGCCGAGGTTCATCCGGGAGGGAACGCCAAGCGGCGACAGGATGATGTCGACCGGTGTGCCATCCGGAAGGAACGGCATGTCTTCCTCGGGGAGGATCTTGGCGATCACGCCCTTGTTGCCGTGTCGTCCGGCCAGCTTGTCGCCTTCCGAGATCTTGCGCTGCTTGGCAACGTATACCCGGACGAGCTCGTTCATGCCGGGAGGCAGGTCGTAACCTTCGTCCCTTCTGAACTCCTTGACCGCGATCGCCTTGCCGGTCTCACCGTGCGGGACCTTCAGGGACACGTCGCGGACCTCTCGCGCCTTCTCACCGAAGATGGCACGGAGCAGCCGCTCCTCCGGCGTCAGCTCGGTCTCACCCTTAGGGGTGATCTTGCCGACGAGGTAGTCGCCCGGGTCGACTTCGGCGCCGATGCGGATGATGCCCCTGTCGTCGAGGTCGGAGAGCACCTCTTCGGCAACATTCGGGATGTCTCGCGTAATCTCCTCGGCGCCGAGCTTGGTATCGCGGGCCTCGATCTCGTGCTCTTCGATGTGGATCGAGGTGAGCACGTCCTCCTTGACCAGCCGCTCTGACAGGATGATCGCATCCTCGAAGTTGTGTCCGTTCCACGGCATGAACGCCACCAGCAGGTTGCGGCCGAGCGCCAGCTCGCCGTCCTCGGTGGAAGGGCCGTCTGCAAGAACGGTTCCCTGCCTGATCTTGTCGCCTTCCCTGACGATTGGCTTTTGGTTGATGTTGGTGCCCTGGTTGGAGCGCTCGAATTTCTGCAACTTGAAGGTGTGCCGCTTGTTGGTGTCGGCCTCCTTGACCACGATCTCGTTGCCGGTGACAGACACAACGTCACCGGCCACGGGGCTGATGATCACGTCGCCGCTGTCCGCGGCGGCGCGCTCTTCCATACCGGTACCGACCAGCGGGGCGTCTGTGGTGACCAGTGGCACCGCCTGGCGCTGCATGTTGGATCCCATGAGAGCGCGGTTGGCGTCATCGTGCTCGAGGAAGGGGATCAGGGCCGTCGACACCGAAACCAGCTGCTTCGGTGACACGTCCATGTAGTCCACTTCCTTGGGAAGGACCGAGTCGACCTCACCACCGGTCTTACGCACGAGGACGCGATCGTTTACAAAGGACCCGTCCTCCTTCAGGGGCGCATTCGCCTGGGCAATGACGTGCCCCTCTTCGAGGGACGCCGTCAAGTAGTCGATCTTGCGGGTGACCTTGCCCTTTACGACCCGGCGGTAGGGAGTCTCGATGAACCCGAAGCGGTTGACCTTGGCGTAGGAAGCCAGCGACCCGATGAGGCCGATGTTCGGGCCCTCCGGTGTCTCGATCGGGCACATTCTTCCGTAATGGGACGGGTGCACATCGCGCACCTCGAAGCCTGCCCGTTCCCTGGAAAGGCCCCCGGGACCGAGGGCGGACAACCGGCGCCGATGGGTGAGCCCGGCAAGCGGATTGGGCTGGTCCATGAACTGGCTCAGCTGACTGGTACCGAAGAACTCCTTGATCGAGGCGACGACCGGCCGGATGTTGATCAGCGTCTGTGGTGTGATCGCCTCCGGGTCCTGGGTTGTCATCCGCTCCCGGACCACACGCTCCAGCCGGCTCAACCCAACCCGGATCTGGTTTTGGATCAACTCGCCGACGGTACGGACACGCCGGTTCTGGAAGTTGTCGATGTCATCGACGCGGAATCCGTCCTCGCCATCGTGGAGCGCGATCAGGTACCGAATCGAGCTGAGGATGTCGTCGTCGGAGAGCATCCCGTCCTCGGCGATGCTGTACTTTTCGAGGTTGACCTGGGGAAGACCGAGTTTCTGGTTCAGCTTGTAGCGACCGACACGAGTGAGGTCGTACCGCTTCGGGTTGCTGAACAGGGTGTTGATCAGCCCTCGCGCCGATTCGACGGTGGTCAGCTCTCCCGGCCGCAGCTTGCGGTACAGGTCGAGCAATGCCTCGTCCTTGGTGTCGGTCGGGTCCTTTTCCAGGGTGTTGGCGATGAGCTGCGAGCCGTCGAACAGGGCGAGGATCTCCTCGTCGGTCTCTGCGATGCCGAGGGCGCGGATGAACGTCGTCACGAACTGGCGACGTTTGCGATCAACCCGGATCCCGACCGTTTCCTTCTTGTCGACGTCGAACTCGAGCCAGGCACCACGGCCCGGGATGATCTTGCCCGAATACAGATCGCGGTCGGTTGTCTTGTCGATGCTGACGTCGTAGTAGACCCCGGGGCTGCGAACAAGCTGGCTTACCACAACGCGCTCGGTTCCGTTGATGATGAAGGTGCCGTTGTCGGTCATCATCGGGAAGTCACCGAGAAAGACCTGCTGCTCTTTGATCTCACCGGTCTCGCGGTTGAGGAACCGCGCAGTTACGAACAGCGGGTTCGAATAGTTGCTGTCGCGGTCCTTGGCCTCTTCGATTGTCTCTGTCGGGTCACCGAATCGATGATCGGTGAGCTCGAGCGCGAGGTTTCCTGTGAAGTCTTCGATGGGCGAGACTTCCTCGAACATCTGGCGAAGGCCGCTCTCGAGGAAGATCTTGAATGATTCGCGTTGGACGCCGAGAAGATCGGGTAGTGGCTGGACTTCGGGCAGTTTGGCAAAGGACAATCGGGTCGAGCGCGCACGTGCCAAAGGAGGGGCCTCCTAAATAAGAATCGACGACCACCGGGCGAGGGCGAGCGTCCGAGCATAACAGTAAACCGGAATAGCGCACAACTATTCCGGCTCTTCCTAAGGAGAGTCGCGAAAAGGCATTCAACTTGCGCCC
>CAXMPL010000214.1:0-20967 GCA_964195125.1 uncultured Kiloniellales bacterium
GCCGTCCACTCCATGTACACGACATCGCGTTCACCCGGCAAGGTGCCCCCGTTGAAGTAGACACGAACCGGCTCTCGCTGACCACTCGCCTCGTAGATCTCCCCAACCTCGGCGACGATCGACGCCACGCGTCGCGCCTCGCGACGTTTCGTCACCCATACCCTCTTGATCACATACACGGACACCCTCGCTTTCGGTTCCGGGCGACACTAGCCATCAGGCTGATGGGGATGGGCTACGCAGGGTCTGGCGCAGGGGGAGTAGGTTCACGGCTCAGCTCTCCTCCCCCCTTCGGCGGGACTCCCCGCAGGAAAGCCCCGCTCCCCGCCCTTGGGACGGGACGCTCCGCAACGGGCGGAGAAGCGAATCGAATCCAATCCGGCGCCTCGAGCGGCTCTTCTGGGTAGCCAATCGCCATCAATGTCAAACCCTGGGGCGGAGCCGCCCCGCCGCCGGTGGAGCGGTCCTCAGCAACCAGCATGGCCTTGATCTCCGAGGGGGAAACACGTCGGCGACCGACCTCGACGAGCGCGACAACCAGCCCCCGCACCATCTGATGACAGAATGCATTGGCGGCAATGGCGAACTCGACGAGATCGCCGCGGCGACGCCAGGCTGCCCACCTGACGTCTCGCGTCGTCATGGCACCAGCCGCGCTCCGGCAAAACGACGCAAAATCGTGTGTGCCGACAAGGAGCGCCGACGCCTCGTTCATCGCATCGACATCGAGCCGATCAGCGACGTGCCAGGAGGTGCGGGCCCGCTGCGGGTCGTGGACCGCTCGATTGAGAACCTGATATCGATAGGCACGGCCGGTTGCGGAGAACCTGACGTGGAATCCGTCGTCGACACGCCGGAGGTCGAGGATCGCGATCTCCTCGCCAAGTTGAGAGTTGAGGCTGCGCAGCACCCGTTCTGTGTCGATCTCTACAGCATGAGAGAAACCGATGACTTGGCCGACGGCATGCACGCCACGATCGGTCCGGCCCGCTACGGAGGTGCCGACCGGTCCAGTGTGATGAGCGAGGGCGGCTTCGAGCTCTCCTTGCACGGTCCGCTGACCGGGCTGAATGGCGTATCCACGAAAGCCCGTGCCGTCGTACGCCACGTCGAGGCGATACGTCGGCATGGCTAGAACACGCTGAAACCGCCGAGAATCGCCTGGATGATGATCCAGCCCACGAACCCGCCGAAGGAGGCAACGGCTGCCCGGCTCAACGGCAGGTCGGCGATGTAGTGGGTGCCGTATGCGACCACAGCAAGGAACCACAGCGAACCGAGCGCGGCAGCAATGGTGTTGTTGTCGATGACGATCCCGGTGAAAATCAGTAACACCAACGTCGGGAAGGCGAAACCGGCGAGTCGCAGGTAATACGCATAGATGCCGTCGCCGCGGAACAAGTATTTGGCCACGGCAAAGACGATGGCGCTGTACACCAACCAGAAGATCGCGGTACTGACCAGCGCGCTGATCGTGCCGGTGAATCCAGAGACGAAGCCGAGCAGCGGAGTACCCCCGGCGATCAGGAACAACACCTGGGTGATCACGACCAGGATCAGCGCATCGCCGGTTGCCCGATCGTTGAGCTCCATCCACACGAAGGCTTCACGGTCGAAGCGAATCGCCCCGATCAACCGCTCTAGCACGCCTCCCAAAACACACCCCCTATTCGGGACCGACGGGTGCTACACCAACTCGATGATCGCCATCTCGGCGCCATCGCCTTTGCGTTGTCCAAGCCTGATGATCCTCGTGTATCCGCCGGGACGATCGGCATAGCGCGGTCCTATGTCGTCGAACAGCTTGGTGACCGCATCGTTGTCACCGATCTTGGCCAACACCAGCCGGCGGGAGTGGAGATCACCGCGGCGCGCCCTGGTGATCACCTTCTCCGCGTATGGCCGTACCTGGCGTGCCTTGGCGTGCGTCGTCGTCACCCGCTCGTTCTCGATCAGCTGGGCGGTGAGGTTGGCCAGGATCTTCCGCTGATGGTGCGGGCTACCTCCGAGACGCGGACCCCTCTTCGGTCTCGGCATCAGCTAACGATCTCCGGTTCGGCGTCTGCATGCGAATGCAGCGAGAAGCCCAACTCGTCAAGCTTGGCGACCACTTCCTCCAGAGACTTTTGCCCGAAGTTGGTGATGTTGAGCAAATCCTCTTCCGTCTTCTCGATGAGCTCGCCTACCGTCTGGATCTGGGCGCGACGCAAACAGTTGCGCGGCCGCTCCGAGAGGTCGAGCGCCTCGATGGGCAGATCAAGGTGCTCCTGACCAGACACCTCGGCCTGCACGATCTCGTCGAGTTCGAGTGCGTCGTAGTCGTCGAGATCAGCGAGCAACTCGAACAGGTTGCGCAGCGTGCCACCTGCCGACGACATGGCCTCGTTCGCCGTCACCGACCCGTCCGTCTCGACGTCGAGGATCAGCTTATCGAAGTCGGTCATCTGACCCACCTGCGTGCTGCCGACCTGGTAGGCGACCTTGCGCACCGGGGAGAACATCGAGTCGATCGGGATCGCACCGATCACGTCTCCGGTCTTGTTCTTCTCGGCGCTTCGATAGCCGACACCGCGGCTGGCGCTCATCTCGGCCTCGATCTTTCCTGACGCAGCCAACGTGGCGAGGTGAAAATCGCCGTTTACGACCTCGACGCCTGCGGGCACCTTGAGATCGGCGGCAGTGACGTCGCCCTTGCCCTTTGCTGATAGGTACAGGGTCTGGGGCTCGTCGGCCTCGATCCGGAGTACCACCTGCTTCAGGTTGAGTATGAAATCGACGACGTCTTCGACGACGCCCTCCATGGTGGAGAACTCATGGTCGATCCCCTCGATGCGTACCGACGTAATGGCGGAACCGGGAATGCGCGACAGGAGGGTCCTGCGCAGCGTGTTCCCCAGTGTGTAACCGAAGCCCGGTTCTAGCGGCTCGACGATGAACCGCGAGCGTGTGTTGTTGACGGTCTCTTCCTCGACCGTGGGTCGCTGCGTGATCAGCACGGAGTGACTCCTTTACTTTGAGTACAGCTCAACAATGAGCTGTTCTTGGATTTCAGTGTCGATCTGTTCTCTACTCGGCAGGTCCTGGATCGTTATCGTGCGGGCGTCGGTGTCCACCGTCACCCATTCGGGCACGGTGCGGTCCAACGTGTCGATCGAATGCAGAATCGGCAGAACCTCCAGGCTCCGTTCCTTGACCGACACCACATCACCTGCGCGAACCGAATACGACGGGATGTCTACCTTCTTGCCGTTGACCTTGAAATGCCCGTGGTTCACCAGCTGTCGTGCCTGCGGGCGGGTGCGGGCCAGACCGGAGCGATAGACGACGTTATCCAGCCTGGTCTCCAGGATGACGAGCAGGTTGGTGCCGGTGATCCCAGAGCGGCGCGCCGCCTCGTGGTAGTAGCGCCGGAACTGCTTCTCCAGCACTCCGTACATAAACCGCAGCTTCTGCTTCTCGCGCAGCTGGATCTGATACTGGGACTCCCTGATACGACGCCTGCCGTGCTCGCCAGGCGGGTAGGGTCGGCGGTCGAAGTATTTCGCCTTGTTCTCGTCGAGCAGCTGCCGGGCGCGGCGGCTGACCTTGGTTCGTGGTCCCGTATAGCGAGCCATCGCTAACGCCCCTTCCGCTTCTTGGGCCGGCATCCGTTGTGCGGAACGGGCGTGACGTCCTTGATGCTGGCCACTTCGAGACCCATGTTCTGCAGGGTCCGGATAGCGGTCTCCCTGCCCGAACCGGAGCCCCGCACGATGATGTCGAGCTTGCGGATCCCCATCTCGCCGGCCTTCCTGGCTGCCTGCTCCGCCGCCACCTGGGCGGCGTATGGGGTGGACTTTCTCGAGCCCTTGAACCCCACCGATCCGCCGGAGCTCCAGGCGAGCACCTCGCCCTTGAGGTCGGTGATGGTCAGGATGGTGTTGTTGAAACTTGCTTTGATGTGGGCCTGGGCGTGTGCCAGCTGGCGCTTGCCGCGGCGGCGTCTCGGTGCCAGAGCTTCGTCGGCGTCCGCGGCGGCCGCCTCCAGGGTTGCCTCCGGAGAAGGGGCCGCCGGGGTCTCCGGTTCCGGCATCACCTCGGGCGACGCCTCTTCGGCGGTTGCCTCCTCGGGGGCGGCCTCTTCGGCCGTTGCCTCTTCGGCCGTTGCCTCTTCGGCCGTTGCCTCCTCGGACGTCACCTCCCGGGCTTCCTCGTCGGGCGCATCAGGTGGGGTGTCTGACGGGGTTGTCATGTCTTGGTAACCCTCTTCTTGCCGGCGACCGGCGGTCTGCGGCCCTTGCGGGTCCTGGCGTTGGTGTGGGTGCGCTGTCCACGCACCGGGAGACCGCGTCGGTGGCGCAGACCCTGGTAACTGCCGATCTCGATCTTTCGCTTGATGTTCTGCGACACCTCGCGACGCAGATCGCCTTCAACGCGGTAGTTGCTGTCGATGAAGTCCCGGATGGCAACGACCTCAGCGTCGGTGAGGTCGCGGACCTTGGTGTCGGAGGGGACGTCGACGGCCTCGAGCATCTGCTGGGAACGCGAGAGCCCGATACCGTGGATGTAGGTCAGGCCGATCTCAACGCGCTTGTCCCTTGGAAGATCAACTCCTGCGATACGTGCCATCGGTTACCCCTGTCGCTGCTTGTGCCGCGGGTTTTCACAGATCACCCATACGCGCCCATGACGTCGGATGATGCGGCACTTGTCGCACATCTTTTTCGTGGACGCTGAGACTTTCACTGGATCCTGCCTCGGTTGGCGGTGACGCGGCGGCGGCCACCGTTACGGAACCGAGGTCCCGCTGGGAGTCGACCGTCTACTCCGGCGACCGAAGGCGCGGCCGCCGATATCTCCGACGTCGTTCTTACACGTGAAAACGAACCCGTTGCCGGGTCGCTATGGCGATTGTATCTAGTTTGCCACGATAACGGCGAACTGCGAGCCACCAGCCACCCGTCACGCGCCAGCAGCCAGCCAACCCAGGGCTCCCAGGGCGATACATCTACGTGGAACCCTGGGTTCATCGGAATTTGTCCATCTGTAACCTATATGTTACATTCGGTCGATGGACGTATTCACCGCGCTCGCCGATCCCACCCGGCGCAGCATCGTCGAGATGCTGACCCATGGTGAGTTGGAGGCGGGAGCCATCGCTCAGAGGTTCGACATCAGCCGGCCGGCGGTGTCGCGCCACCTGCGGATGCTGCGCGAGTCCGATCTGGTGTGCGCCAGGAAGGAAGGTACCAGGAGGCTGTACCGACTGGAGGGCCATGCCCTCGGAGAGGTGGCAGCCTGGGCGGAGCGGCAGCGAGCCTTCTGGAGCGATCGTCTCGACGCATTGGAACGTCATCTCGACGAAGAACAGGAGAAAGCATGACAGACAACGGGATTCTCATCCAGGATGGCGACGTCGCCACCATTGAGTTCAACCGGCGGTTGGCCGCGTCACCGGAGCGAGTCTGGGCGGCACTCACCAATGCCGATGAACTGGCAGCGTGGCTGACACCGGGAACCATCGAGGGCCGCATCGGGGGCTTGGTCAACTTGGACTTCGGCGAGGGCGGAGTCATCACCGGGGAGGTCGCCGCCTTCGACCCGCCGGCGCTGTTGACGTACACCTGGGTGTTCCCCGACGGCGTCGCCTCACAAGTGACCTTCGAGGTGTCGGCCGACGGAGGCGGGACGATGCTGCGGCTCACCCACGAGCGGGTGCCCACCGAAACCGCCGCGGGCTACACGCCAGGCTGGCACGCCTTCCTCGATCGCTTCGAAGCGGTGGTGACGGGTGAAACCGTTCCGACGTGGGACGAGCGTATCGAAGCGGTCGGACCGCTCTACTAGGGCTGAGCTTCGTTGGCTCCTCTGCCTGCCAACTCAATTTTGGTTGATGGTCACGCAGGTCGCATCGAAGTCGGTGCTTCCGGAAGCCGTGTCAACGCAGTCGGCAACCGAGATAGAGATGGCGTTGTCGGCGCTGCTCCAGCTAGCGCTGCGCTGGGTTTGGCCTCCAAAGTCGATAGAGGCCGTTTGGGTCTGCCACTCGTTTCCGGTTCCTTCGGTCCACGAATCGTAGAAAGTGACGATCTCGTCGTACCGGTCCCCGGGATAGATGGCGGAGGCAAACACTGAGTCGTTCTGCGTGCCCGCCGCCATAACGTTGCCACCGTCCGGTACCGGAACTTCCAGCTCGTCCGGCAAGTCTGCCCCCAAGCCAAAGGAGAGGGAGCCTTCGTCCGACTCGATGTTGATGGTGACGTCGTCGCCGTCCCCGGATATCTCGACATCGGCGTCGCCGCCGATCGCCTGCTCGGCGATCCGTTCCGAAATCTGTTCTCCTCCGCACGACGTCGCCAACAGCGCCACGACGAAGACCAAGGTAAGGCGTCTCATATTCCCCCTGGAAGTCTTGAAAGCGGACTCTAGTCAGTAGCGAAGTAGCCAAGTAGATCAGAAGCAAAGTGCCGATCCGCTGATCGAGACCGCGGCCACGGAGGGGTACTCCGTATTTCGTATTTCGTAATACGTAATACGTTCGTGTTGCAGGTGAGCTCAGAGTCGGAGCGGTTCGCGTAGGGTCGACACCAGCGGGCCATCCTTGGTGATCAGCACCGTGTGCTCGAAATGAGCCGAAAGCGATCCGTCGGCGGTGACGACCGTCCATTCGTCGGCGAGCACGGTCGTCTCCGCTCCGCCGAGGTTGAACATCGGCTCGAGCGCAAGCGCCATCCCGGTCTTGATCTTGAGCCCGCGGCCCGGTGTGCCGTAGTTTGGGATGTTCGGGGATTCGTGCATCTGCTGTCCGATCCCATGCCCGACGTACTCGCGGACGACGCCGAAACCATGCGGTTCCGCGGTTGCCTCCACGGCGTAACCGATGTCGCCGAGGCGCTTGCCCACCCGCGCCTGGCGCAGCCCATTCCACAAGGCCTCTTCGGTGGCATCTATGAGCTCCTGCACCTCGTCGGGGACGTCGCCAACCGCGGCGGTGAAGGCTGCGTCACCGTGCCACCCCTCGTAGATCGCCCCGGCGTCGATTGAAATGATGTCTCCGTCTCGCAACACATAGTCCCCGGGGATGCCGTGCACGATCGCCCTGTTCGGAGAGGTGCAGATCGTCGCAGGGAACCCGTGGTACCCGAGGAACGACGGTCGGCAGCCGTGGTCCCTCACCACTTCAGCGCCGATGGCGTCGAGGGCCGCAGTAGTCACCCCCGGGGCGATAGCCGCCCGGACCGCATCGTGCACCGCAGCAACACAACGTCCAGCGATTTCCATCTTGGCGAAGTCTTCCGGGGTCTTCTTGGTCAGGACCTTGGCACCAGCCATCAGACCAGCGCCCTCACAACGCCGGCGAAGACATCATCGACGGCCCCCATCCCGTCGACCGCGACCACCTTGTCGCCGTAGGCGGCGACCATCGGCTCGGTTTCCCGGCGATAGACCTCGAGGCGGCGCCGGATCGTGTCTTCGTTATCGTCCGCCCGGCCCTCGGCCGCACGTTTCATCAGCCGGTCCACGATCTCGTCCTCGTCCACATCGAGCAACAGCGCCACCTGAACGGAGTCGTCACCGAGTGCCGCGGTCAATGCCTGCGCCTGGGTGACGTTACGGGGGAACCCGTCGAGCAGGTATCCGCAGGCGGCATCGTCGCGAGCGAGGCGTTCCTCGACAATGGCGACGACGAGGTCATCGGGCACGAGGTCGCCGCTGTCCATAATCGACTTCGCCCGTCTGCCGAGCTCGGTCCCATCGGCCACGGCCTCGCGCAGCATGACACCCGTCGACACGTGAGGGACACCGAGGGCTGTGGCGAGCATCGCCGCCTGGGTGCCCTTTCCCGCTCCGGGAGGCCCCAAGAAGAGGATGCGCCGCCCCATCACTCGCGACTCGCGACTCGCGCCTCGCGACTCAACTCAAGAACCCCTCGTAGTTCCTCATCATGAGCTGCGATTCGACCTGTTTCATCGTCTCTAGAGCGACACCGGCCACGATGATGATCGACACACCCGAGAGCCCGACCGGGACGCCCCAGAACCATCCCAGGATCGAAGGGAGAACGGTCACGATCGCCAGATAAAGTGCACCGGGGAAGGTGATCCTGCTCAATATGTAGGCCAGATACTCCTCGGTCGCCCGGCCCGGCCGAATACCGGGGATGTACCCGCCCTGGCGTTGGATCATGTCGGCTTGCTTCGCCGGATCGAACTGGATCGCGGTGTAGAAGTAGGTGAAGAACACGACCAACAGGGCGAGCAAGGCGATGTACCACAGGCTCGGCGAGAAACCGCCGCCTGTGGTCGACAGCAGGTTGTCGTTGATCCAGTTCCTCACCGCGTTTCCCCATCCGGTCGGAGGCAGCACGGAGGCGAGCAGGGCAGGGAAGTACATGATCGAGGTGGCGAAAATCACCGGGATGACGCCGGCCATGTTCACTTTCATCGGGATGTAGGTGGTGTTGCCGCCCATCACCTTGCGGCCGCGGACGCGTTTGGAGAACTGGACCGGAATCCGCCGCTGGCCCTGCTCGATGAACAGAATCCCCACCGTCAATAGAACCATGGTGGCAACGATCAGGATGAACACCCCGGTCGGCGAGCTGTTCAGCAGAATCCCCAACTGGGACGGGATCTGCGAGACGATCGAGATGAAGATCAGCAGCGACATGCCGTTGCCGATCCCGCGCTGAGTGATGAGCTCACCGAACCACATCAGCAGAGCCGTCCCTGCAGTCATCGTGATCACGATGATCACGACGTTGCGAATGGTGTAGTCGGGGATCAGGTCGATACCGCCGGTCAGCTGGCCGGAATGGAACAGGAAGGAGAACCCGGTTGCCTGCAACAGGGCGATGATCACCGTCAGGTAGCGGGTCCACTGGGTGATGACTTTGCGCCCGGTCTCACCCTCCTCCTGCAGCGCCTGCAGGCGAGGAATGACGACCGCCAGCAGCTGGAGGATGATCGACGCCGTGATGTACGGCATGATCCCGAGGGCGAACACCGACAACCGGGTCAGCGCCCCGCCGGAGAACAGGTTGAGCACGCCGATGAAGCCCTGGTTCGCCGCCTGGTCGGCGAATTGCGCTATCGCGTCGAGGTCGACGCCCGGCACCGGCACGGCGGCCCCGAACCGATACAGCATGAAGATGAAAAGGGTGAACAGGATCTTGTTCCGCAGATCGCGGATTCGGAACGCATTCCTGGTGGCGCTAAGCAAGGCGGTCATAGGAGGTACCCCGTAGACGTTACCCGAGACACAGGTCCTGCTTTACGGCCAGCAGTTCGTGTCACAAGTCGCAAGTCGCAAGTGGAATCCGTGGTCGCAGAACGCCAGACGCGGTTCCCTCTCTGCTTGAGACCTGAGACTCGTGACTCAGGCCTCTGGACTCATTACTCAATGACTTCCACCTTGCCTCCGGCGGCTTGGATCTTCTCAACCGCTCCGAGCGAGAAAGCATGTGCCTTCACGGTGAGCGCCCGATCGATATCGCCCTCACCAAGCACCTTGACCAACCCGCGGTGCTTGACGAGTCCTCTGGCGCGCAAGTCGTCGACGGTCACGGTAGTGCCATCCTCGAATTCCGCCAGGCGTCCGACGTTGAGAACGGTGTACTCGACACGATTCGGGTTGGTGAAGCCTGGAAGTTTTGGCATACGCCTCTGTAAAGGCATCTGTCCACCTTCGAAGCCGCGACGCACCTTGCTCCGTGCCTTCAGGCCCTTGGTCCCCCGCCCAGCGGTCTTGCCGCGTCGGCCGGATTCACCCCTGCCAACGCGAATCTTTCGTTTCTTCGATCCCTCCGCCGGCCGAAGGTGATGGAGCTGCAATCTCATCCCAGTTCCACCACATCGAGCAAATGCTTGGCACGGAATACCATGCCGCGCACGTCCGGGGTGTCGGGGCGTTCCACGCTTTGCCTGATCTTGCGCAGACCGAGGCTCTCCACCGTGGCTCGCACTTTCGGCTTCTCCCCGATCGTGCTCTTCACCAGAGTGATCTTCAAGGTCTTGGTTTTGGTCGCCATCACTTAGCCACCTCGCTCTTCATGAGCTCGGCCGAGCGGTAGGCGGCCAGCAGCGCAGGCGGGAACAGCTCTTCTGGCTGCTTGCCCCGGGCCTTGGCGACCTCGTCTGGGCGCTGCTGGCTTTGCAGAGCCTCGACGGTCGCCTTGGCCACGTTGACATGGGTGGCTGATCCAAGTGACTTGGCCAGCACGTCCTTGATCCCGGCTGCTTCGATGATCTGGCGCACCGCACCTCCTGCGATGACACCGGTACCAGGGGAGGCCGGCTTCAACAGCACGCTGGAAGCCCCGTACCGACCGATAACCGTATGGATGGTGGTCTGGCCGGCCATGGGCACCGAGAACATGCTCTTGCGGGCGATGTCCATGCCTTTCTGGATCGCCATCGGGACTTCCTTTGCCTTCCCGTACCCGATACCGACACGGCCCTTTCCGTCGCCGACAGTGACGAGCGCGGTGAATGAAAACCGGCGCCCACCCTTGACCACCTTGGCCACCCGATTGATGGCGATGACCCGTTCGTCGAACTCCGACTCGCGACGATCCCTGCGCCCTCCGCGATCTGTCATTAGAACTCCAACCCCGCTTCTCGAGCTCCTTCGGCGAGCGCCTTGACACGCCCGTGGTAGGCGAACCCGCCCCGGTCGAAGACGATCGTATCGATCCCTACATCCTTAGCCCGCGACCCAACGAGCTTGCCCACCTCAGTTGCCGTGTCAACGGTGACACTCTTACTGGCCAGGGTGCCCTCACGCGACGATGCTGCTGCGACGGTGACGCCGGCATCGTCGTTGATGACCTGGGCGTATATATGGCGGTTGGATCGAAACACCGCAAGGCGCGGACGTACCGACGTTCCATGGACCCTTTTCCTGACCCGGAAGTGACGACGGCGTCGAGCATCGGTGCGTGAACCCCTCATACCGCGACCCCTGCCTTCCCTGCCTTGCGGCGAACGTATTCATCGACATAGCGGATCCCTTTGCCCTTGTACGGCTCCGGGGGGCGCACGGCGCGGATGTCGGCCGCGACCTGGCCTACCAGTTGCTTGTCGATCCCTCTGACGAAAATCCTTGTTGGCTCCGGCACCTCAAATTCGATGCCGTCCGGCGCCTCGATCGTCACCGGATGCGAAAACCCGACCTGGAGCTCGAGAGTCGATCCGCGCAGTATGGCGCGGTATCCGACACCAACGGCCTGCAACTCCTTCGCATATCCTTCGGTGACCCCGATGACCATGTTGTTGACAAGGGCGCGGCTCAGGCCATGAAGGGCCCGGCTCTGGCGCTCCTCGTCGGAACGCGTCAGCGTCACCACACCGTCATCGACGCTGATCGTGATCCGCGGATCGATCGTCTGGCTCAGGTCTCCTTTGGGGCCATTCACCTCGACCACGCCATCGTTGACGGTGACCTCGACCCCGGAGGGCACCGTGATCGGGGTGCTGCCGACGCGGCTCATCACCACACCTCACACAGGATCTCGCCGCCGACGTTACGCCGGCGTGCTTCGCGGTCGGTCATCACCCCGTCCGAGGTGGAGACTATGGCGACACCGATACCGCCTCGGATCCTTGGTACATCGGGCGCTTGCTTGTACACCCTGCGCCCCGGTTTGGACACACGGGTCAGGCCGGTCAAGGCAGAGACCTGATCCTCGTTGTAGCGGAGGCGGATGGCGAGCTCCTTGCCGACGCGGGCGTCGGCGACGGTGTACCCGTCGATATAGCCCTCCTCTGCCAGGATGCGCGCCACCTCTTCCTTGAGCTTGGAGGAGGGCATCGAGGCCTCCGGCTGCAGGACCAGCAACGCATTCCGGATGCGAGTGAGCATGTCGGCGATGGGATCGGAGTGCACGGTTACCACGAAGCCTTTCTCACCCCTGGAAGCTCACCGTTGTGAGCGAGCTCTCGAAGGGCGCTCCTCGACATCCCGAACTTTCTGAAGTATCCGCGAGGACGACCGGTTACGCCGCACCGATTCCGATAGCGCGTGGCGCTGGCGTCCCGTGGCATCTTGGCAATCGCTTGGTACGCCTCACGCTTGTCTGCATAAGGTGCCTCAGGGTCCTTGATGACCTTGACGAGCTCGGCACGGCGATCCGCATACCGCTCTACGAGCTCCTTGCGACGATTGTTCTTCACGATTTTTGATGTCTTCGCCATCACACACCTACCTGCTGCCGGCGGAACGGGAAGCCGAAAGCCTCGAGTAATGCCCGCCCATGTTCGTCGTTCTCCGCGGTGGTCACGAACGTGATATCCATGCCGCGTACCGTGCTCACCTTGTCGTAATCGATCTCGGGGAATATCAGCTGTTCGGTTACGCCGAAGCTGTAATTGCCGCGGCCGTCAAATCCCTTGGGGTTTAGCCCCCGGAAGTCCCTGATCCGAGGGATGGCCAGGGCGATGAGGCGATCGAAAAACTCCCACATACGGTCGCCGCGCATCGTGACCGAGGCTCCGACGGGGACCCCCTCGCGCAACTTGAAGTTCGAGATCGACTTTGTCGCGTAGGCCACCTTCGGCCGCTGGCCGGTGATCGTGCTCAACTCGTCCACAGCAGAATCGATCTGCTTGGCGTCTTGGGCGGCGTCACCGACGCCCATGTTGACCACGATCTTCTCCAGGCGTGGGATACGCATGACGTTGTCCAGCTCGAGTTCGATGGCAAGCGCACCGGCGATCTCATCGTCATATTGCTCTTTGAGGCGCGGAGTCATTCGAGCTCACCTTCGCACTTGCGGCAGACGCGGTACTTGTTGCCGTCGTCGTCGAACCGGAACCCGATCTTGGTCGGCAGGTCGCAGTCGGGGCACATGATCATCACGTTGGAAGCGTTGATCGGCATGTCTTTGTCGATGATCCCACCCTGCATCGTCTGCCCGGTCGGCCGCTGATGCCGTTTGGCGGTGGCCACCCCTTCAACGATGATGCGGTTCTCCGCCGGGAACACCTTGGCGATCTTTGCCTGGGTGCCGACGTCCTTGCCCGCAATGACCATCACGGTGTCACCGGTCTTCAGTTTCATCACAGCACCTCCGGTGCCAGCGAAACGATGCGCATGAACTTCCTGTCCCGCAGTTCGCGTCCGACCGGACCAAAGATCCGGGTTCCACGCGGCTGCTGCTGGTCGGTGATGAGCACGCACGCGTTGTCATCGAAGCGGATGTAGGTGCCGTCCTTCCGACGGTTCTCCTTCTTGGTCCGCACCACGACCGCTTTTACGATCTCACCCTTCTTGACGGATCCGCCGGGGATCGCGTCTTTGACAGTGGCGACAACGGTATCGCCGAGGCTCCCGTATCGCCTGCCGGAACCACCCAGGACGCGGATGACCAGTACTTCCCTGGCGCCGGTGTTGTCCGCAACCTTGAGGCGCGATTCCTGCTGGATCATCTCGCCCGCTCCACGATCTCGTCGAGACGCCACCGCTTTGTCTTCGAGAGTGGGCGGGTCTCGGCGATGCGGACGGTGTCACCGACGTTGGCCTCGTTGTCCGCGTCGTGGACGTGAAAGCGCCTGCGCACCGGCACGGTCTTGCCGTACTTGGGGTGCCGTTTGGAGTCCCGCACCTCAACGGTCAAGGTATTGTCTCTAGCGTCGGAAACCACAACCCCGACGCGTACCTTGCGACGCGAGCGTTCCATCTACGCCTCCTCCTGCTGTGCCTGCCAGGCTTCGATCTCTTGCTCGCGCATCAGCGTCTTGACACGGGCGATGTCGCGCTTCACCTCGCCCAGGCGCTCGGTGTTGTCGAGCTGGTTGCTGACCATCTGGAACCGAAGGTTGAACAGTTCCTGCTTGGACTCTTCAAGCGCCTCACCGAGTTCCTTGTATGTCATTGCCCGGAGGTCGGCCGCGTTCATGTGTCCTCCCGCCTGACGAACCTCGTCTTGACCGGGAGCTTGTGCGCAGCCAGGCGCATCGCTTCACGGGCGAGGTCCTCATCGACACCGGCCATCTCAAACATCACACGGCCCGGCTTGACCACCGAAACCCAATATTCGGGGTTGCCCTTGCCAGATCCCATCCTGGTCTCCGCCGGCTTCTCCGTGATCGGCTTGTCCGGGAAGATGGTGATCCAGACCTTCCCACCGCGCTTGATCTTGCGAGTCATCGCGATACGGGCAGCTTCGATCTGACGAGCGGTAATCCAGCCGGGCTCCTGAGACTGGAGGCCATAATCTCCGAACGACACCTTGGTGCCGCCTTTCGCCTTCCCCTTCATGCGGCCCGTATGGACCTTGCGGTATTTGGTGCGCTTGGGCATCAACATCAGGACTCACCCCCCTCGCTCTGCTCGGGGGCCGAGTCAGTCGCGAGTCGCGAGTCGCCAGTCTCCTCGGTTGACTCTTCAGAGGTGTTGGTCGATTCATCAGGGGCGTCTTGCTCGCGACTCGCGACTCGCGACTCGCGACTCTTCGGGTGCGTCTTCGCCATCAACATCAGCCGGCGCCTCCTTCGGAGTCGCTGTCTGATGAGTCTTGAGTCGAGAGTCCGGAGTCTGGAGTGTCTTCTTGCTCTTGACTCTCGACTGTTGACTCGCGACTCTTCGGGTGCGTCTTCGCAATCTTGAACCCGGCAGCGACTGCATCTTCTTCGGTCTTGAACCAGACGTCGGCCTTGGTCCGCCCATACATGCTGCTGTCCGACCGGTGATACAGCTTGGAGCTGCCCTTGCCTTTGATCGTGAACTCCGCGGGGGGTTCGCCACCGTCGGTAACGCGCCACATTCCAGGTGATGCGTCCTCCTCGTGGGCTGTGTCTCTGGCTTCCTCGGCTGGCGCCTCGGAAGTGACTGCGTCTTCTCCAGGCGATGTTTCGAGAAGCGATTCGGTGGCGACCACTTCCTCTGGGGCCATGTTTGCTGCTTCCTCGGCTGACGCCTCGACCATGTCTGCTGCTTCCTCGGCTGACGCCTCGACCATGTCTGCTGCTTCCTCGGCTGACGCCTCGGAAGTGACTGCGTCTTCTCCAGGCGATGTTTCGAGAAGCGATTCGGTGGCGACCACTTCCTCGGCGTCGGGACTCTCGACTCCGGACTCAGGACTCTCGACTCCGGACTCAGGACTCTCGACTCCGGACTCAGGACTCTCGACTCCCGGCTCCTGACTCTCGACTCTCGACTCCGGACCCTCGACTCCGGACTCTGGACCCTCGACTCCGGGCTCAGGACTCTCGACCGATTCGGCGACGATGCCCTGGTCGACTTCTTCCGCTTCCTCCCGGGCGGCTGCGAACTCGGCGGCCGCGTCGGCAGCCGTCGCCTTCCGCTTGCCGCCGCCGGCCTCGATGAGACGCTTGCCGCCACCGGCCTCGACGGTTCGCTTGCCGCCGCCGGCCTCGATGAGACGCTTGCCACCTACCGTGTCCCCCGCCGCCGTTTCTGCGCGGGAACGGGCCGATCGACGACGCTGCGCGGGACCGCCGGCGGCGAGGCGGGCCTCGGCGGAGATCTTGTCGCTGCGGAGACCGCCGCTGGTGAGTATGTCGCCCTTGTACACCCAACACTTGATGCCGACGGCGCCGACGGAGGTGCGCGCCACCGCGGTGCCGTAGTCGACGTCGGCGCGCAGGGTGTGCAGTGGGACCCTGCCTTCGAGGTACCACTCGCGTCGACCCATGTCGGATCCCCCGAGCCGCCCACTTGCCTGAATTCGAACACCTTCGGCGCCCGCCTTGAGCGCGGTAGATACCGCGCGCTTCATGGCGCGACGGAAGGCGACACGACCCTCGAGTTGGTCGGCGACGCTGCGAGCCAGCAGGGTGGCGTCAAGCTCTGGGTTGGCGACCTCGATGACATTGAACTTGACCTGACGCCCGCTGAGCTCCTCGAGCCCGGCGCGGAGCCGATCCGCTTCGGATCCGCCGCGCCCGATCACGACACCCGGACGCCCGGTGTGGATATCGATCTGCACCTTCCTATCACCCAGTCGCTCGATGTCGATCCGGGAAACGGCGCCGCGGGTGAGCTCGCCGAGTAGGTACTTGCGGATTCGGTTGTCTTCGTTGACCAACAACGCGTAGTCCTTCTCGCTGTACCAGCGCGACTTCCAGTCTGTGATGATTCCGAGCCGCAGCCCGTATGGGTGGATCTTCTGGCCCATCAGGCTTTCTCCATCTCGTCGGCGACGACGATCGTGATGTGGCTGGTCCGTTTGCGGATGCGGGTCGCCCGACCGCGTGCCCGCGGACGCCACCGCTTGAGCGTGGGACCCTCGTCGGCGTACGCCTCGGCGATGAAAAGCTCGTCTCGATCCAGCGCCATGTTGTGTTCAGCGTTGGCGATGGCAGATCGCAGGCATTTCAGGATGACGTCGGAGGCGCGTCTCTGCGTGTGCGTCAGCACGTCCTCGGCGTCCTCGACCGGCATACCACGCACCAGGTCGAGGACGCGACGCACCTTGTACGGCGACTGGCGGACGTGATTCAACCTTGCGTGCGCCTTCATAGGTTCCTCGCAGCCCGTTCGCCAAGGTTGTGGCCGCGGAATGTCCGCGTCGGAGCGAACTCGCCGAGCTTGTGGCCGACCATCGACTCGCTGATGTAGACCGGCACGTGTTTGCGGCCGTCGTGGACCGCGATCGTGTGTCCGACCATCTCGGGGGTGATATCCGAGCGGCGGCTCCAGGTGCGGATGACTCGTTTGTCTCCGCTGTCGTTCGCTGCCTCGATCTTCACCAGCAGGTGCTCGTCGACAAACGGCCCCTTCTTCAGGCTCCTGGCCATCAGCGACGTCCTTTCTTCGATCGGCGGCGCAAGATGTACTTGTCGCTTGCCTTTTTCTTCTTCCGGGTCCTGCCCTCCGGCTTGCCCCACGGGCTGGTCGGATGGCGGCCGCCTGAGCTCTTGCCCTCGCCCCCGCCGAGGGGGTGATCGACGGGGTTCATCACCACGCCGCGGGATTGGGGCCGCTTGCCTTTCCACCGGTTCCTGCCGGCCTTGCCGATCTTGACCAGCTCGGCCTCGGTGTTGCCCACCTGGCCGATCGTGGCCCGACAGTCGAGCGGAACCTGTCGCATCTCTCCGGAGGGGAGGCGCAGCAGGGCGACCTTGCCTTCCTTTGACATCAACTGGATGGCCGTTCCGGCGGAGCGGCCGAGTTTGGCCCCACCCCCGGGACGCATCTCAACGGCGTGGATAATGGTGCCGGTCGGGATGTTGCGCAGCGGGAGCGCGTTCCCTGGCCGGATATCGGCACCGGAGCCAGACGCCAGCATGTCGCCAACCTCGACACCCACCGGGGCCAGGATGTAGCGCTTCTCTCCATCTACATAGTGGAGCAGTGCGATCCTTGCAGTCCGGTTCGGGTCGTACTCGATGGCGGCCACCTTGGCGGGTACGCCGTCCTTTGCCCTGCGGAAGTCGACGATCCGGTACCGCTGCTTGTGACCGCCGCCGCGGTGGCGCGAGGTGATGCGCCCGTAGGCGTTGCGTCCGGATGACCGTGTCTTCTTCGCCAGCAGACTCTTCTCCGGCTTCGATTTCGTGACCGACTCGAAGTCCGAAACGGTTTGGAACCGGCGCCCCGGCGACGTTGGTTTGAGTTTCTTCACACCCATGGTTACCTCAGATAATCTCGATCGAATCGCCGACGGCGAGCTTGACCAGCGCACGCTTGGTGTTCTTGCGCTTCCCGACCACATAGCCGGTGCGCTTGACCTTGCCCTTGCGGTTCAGCGTGTTCACCGAGACCACGGTGACGTCGAATATCTTCGACACCGCCTGCTTGATCTGTGTTTTGTTGGCGCCGCGGTCAACGACAAAGGTATAGATGTTGTAATCCTCGATCAGGTCGTACGACTTCTCGGAGACCACGGGCTCCATGACGACGTCTCGAGGATCGCGGAGGGTGCGCTTCATGAGGACTCGCCTCCCTCGCTCTGCTCGGGAGTCGAGCGAGTCGCGAGTCGCGAGTCGCGAGTCTCGAGTTCCTCCGCGGCGTCTTCCGGGGCGACGGTCGTTTCATCCGGACCTTCGGCGGCTTCTTGCAGTGGACTGGCGACCGGGGACTTAGGACTTTCTTCTGGCTCCATACTTGCGACTCGCGACTCGCGACTCGCGACTTCTTCGGCGTGCTCGTCAGTTCCACGCGGCACGCTCTGCCCTAACTCGAGCGTCCCCTTCGACATGATCACGGTCTCCGCCCACAGAACGTCATAGGTGTTTGCCTGACCGAGGTTGGAGGCGATCACACCGTCGATATTGCGGAAGGATTTGATGGCTACACGCTCATGATCCTCGGCAAGAAGCAGCACCTTTCCCGAGACCCCCATCGCGTCGAGCAGGGCCACCGCGTTCTTGGTCCTCGGCGCGTCCCACGCGTCGAAGGTTTCGACGACCTTGATCTGGCCGTCGGAAGCCCGCGACGACAACGCGGATCGCAGGGCCAGCCGCTTCATCTTCCTCGGTGTCCGCTGCGAATAGTCACGGGGTTTCGGTCCGTGGGCGACACCGCCACCGGCCCATTGCGGAGAACGGATCGATCCGTGGCGTGCTCTGCCCAAGCCCTTCTGACGCCACGGCTTTCGTCCGCCGCCACGCACCTCGGCGCGGGTCTTGGTCGAGTGAGTGCCGGCACGGGCCGCCGCCAGCTGGGCGGTAACCACCTGGTGCATCACCTCCATGTTCGGCTCGATGCCGAAGATGTCGGGATTCAGCTCGACATCTCCGGTTCTTTCGCCGGATGCGGTGTACAGCTCTGCGCTGAGATCAGGCACGCTGCTTCACCGCCTCTCGAATCAGCACTACGGCACCCTTAGGCCCAGGAACGGCACCCTTGAGCAGGAGCACGTTTCGGTCGGCGTCGACCTGCACCACCTCGAGGTTCAGGATCGTGGTCTGATCGCCACCCATACGGCCCGGCATCCGCTTGCCCTTGAATACCCTGGCAGGCGTGGCGCAGGCCCCGATAGATCCGGGGGCGCGGTGCACTTTGTGCACACCATGGCTGGCGCTCGCGCCCTTGAATCCGTGGCGCTTCATGACACCGGCAAACCCTTTGCCCTTGGATATGCCGGCGGCGTCTGCGCGCTGCCCGGCTTCCAGCACCTCGCCGATCGTGATCTCCTGGCCGAGCTCGTATTCGTCGACGTCGTCGACTCTGACCTCAACGACGTGACGGTGCGGAGCCACTCCGGCCTTGGCGAAGTGGCCGGACTGCGCTCGGTTGGCGCCCGTCATCTCCTTATATGCGATCTGGACGGCGGCGTATCCATCGGTTTCGGGTCGCTTGATCTGGGTGACGCGAACAGGACCGGCCTTGATCACGGTCACCGGGATTGCCCGGTTCTCGTCATCGAAGACCTGGGTCATGCCCAGCTTCTCACCAATGATCATGTTCACGTCTTGATCTCCACTTCAACGCCGGCAGGGAGGTCGAGCCGCATCAGCGCGTCGACCGTCTTCGGCGTCGGCTCCAGAATGTCTATGAGGCGCTTGTGGATGCGGATCTCGAAGTGCTCGCGACTCGTCTTGTGCACATGCGGGCCGCGAATGACCGTGTAGCGGTGGATCCGCGTCGGCAGCGGTATCGGACCCTTGATCTTCGCCTGGGTTCGGATCACCGTCTCGGCGATCTTGCGCGCGGACTCATCAACCACCGAGTGGTCGTAGGCCTTGAGCCTGATCCTGATCCGATAATCGTTCTCAGCCATTTATGTCGCTCGCTTCGCTCGCTGAGTCGCGAGTCGCAAGTCGCAAGTCGTGAGCTCCAATACGTTGTTGCTCGTGACTCGTGACCCGTGACTCATGACTACTCAATGATCTTTACAACTCGACCGGCGCCGACGGTCCTACCGCCTTCACGGATAGCAAACCGGAGACCCTCATCCATAGCAATCGCCTTACCCAACAACACCGTCATCTCGGTGTTATCACCAGGCATCACCATCTCGGTCCCCCCCGGCAACTTCACCGCACCAGTCACATCCGTAGTCCGGAAATAAAACTGCGGGCGATACCCATCAAAAAACGGGTTATGACGACCACCCTCCTCCTTGGTCAACACATACACCTGAGCATCGAACTCGGTATGGGGAGTAATCGAACCCGGATCAGCCACCACCTGACCCCGCTCCACATCCCCCTTATCAATCCCACGCAACAACAACCCGACATTGTCCCCAGCCTGAGCCTCATCCAACAACTTACGGAACATCTCAACACCAGTCACCGTCGTCTTCTGCACCTCACGCAAACCGACAATCTCCACCTCATCACCAACATTCAACATCCCCTGCTCAACACGACCCGTCACCACCGTCCCACGACCAGTAATCGAAAACACATCCTCAACCGGCATCAAAAACGGCTTCTCCATCTCCCGAACCGGCTCAGGAACATACGAATCCACCGCCTCCATCAACTCAGTCACATGCGCAGCCTCACCCGCATCCCCCTCCAACGCCTTCAAAGCCGAACCCCGCACCACCGGAATATCATCACCAGGAAACTCATACTCAGACAACAACTCACGAACCTCCAACTCAACCAACTCGAGCAGCTCGTCATCATCCACCTGATCCGTCTTGTTCATAAACACCACGATGTACGGCACCCCAACCTGGCGCGCCAACAACACATGCTCACGAGTCTGCGGCATCGGACCATCCGCAGCCGACACCACCAAAATCGCACCATCCACCTGCGCAGCACCCGTAATCATGTTCTTGACATAATCCGCATGCCCCGGCATATCCACATGCGCATAATGACGATTCGGCGTCTCATACTCCACATGCGAAATCGCAATCGTGATCCCCCGCTCCCGCTCCTCAGGAGCATTATCAATCTCATCAAACCCAACAAACGACGTACCCCCCACACCCGCCTCAGCCAACACCTTCGTAATCGCCGCCGTCAACGTCGTCTTCCCATGATCAATATGACCAATCGTCCCCACATTCACATGCGGCTTCGACCGCTCAAACCTCTCCTTCGCCATCAGCGCCCTCCT
>CAXMPL010000215.1:0-14898 GCA_964195125.1 uncultured Kiloniellales bacterium
CGTCTCCCTCGCCTACGACGAAGATCAGGCAGAGCGGCTTCGTGAGCGGTGGCATCGCAGCGGGCGGGAGATGCCGGAGTCGAATCTGCAACAGGCCGAGCGCCCGGAAGGAGCGGCCTTCATCCTCAACCCCAAGGGCACGGCTCCGGGGATCCGTATCCGGATCGACCGGGCAGAAGTATTCGCCCTGCCCGGAGTTCCGGCGGAGATGCACTGGATGCTTGACAATGAGGTGATCCCAGCCTTGGCCGGAGAAGGAAGCTCGGTGGTGAAGAGCCGGCTGCTCAGGTCCTGGGGAGAGCCAGAGTCGGCGATCGGTGAGCGCCTCGCCGATCTGTTCGACGCATCGGCCAACCCGACCATCGCCTTCCTGGCGTCCGGTGGCGAGATCAAGATCCGGATCACAGCCAAGGCTGCTTCGGTCGTCGAAGCCGAGACGTTGATCGCACCAATCGAAGTGGAGATT
Source organism: uncultured Kiloniellales bacterium (assembly GCA_964195125.1). GTDB lineage: Bacteria > Actinomycetota > Acidimicrobiia > Spongiisociales > UBA5794 > JACZST01. The sequence continues at coordinate 467 of CAXMPL010000215.1, forward strand.
CGCCAGCGGCTCGGAGATCGCATCTTCGGGAGCGACGACGAGACAGTTGAGGTCGTTGTGCTGGATGCGCTCGTGGAACGGGGGTGGACGGTTGGGACCGCTGAATCGGCGACCGGCGGCATGGTGGCGACGCGGATCACCTCGGTGCCAGGGGCGAGTCGCGCCTATCGAGGTTCGGTTGTGGCATACGACACCGCGGTGAAGGAGTCGATGCTTGGAGTCGATTCTTCGCTGATCGCCGAACATGGGGTTGTCAGCTTGCCGGTGGCCGAGGCGATGGCGGATGGGGGGCGCCGGGTCCTCGGGGCGGACGTGGTCGTTGCGGTCACCGGGTCGGCGGGCCCCGACCCGGTGGAGCAACCGGTCGGGACCATCGTGGTCGCGGTGGCGACCCCTGAGGGAATGTCGAGCCGGTCGATCCAGCTGCCGGGGGATCGGGAACGGGTCCGTGTCTTTGCGTCGACTGCGGCGTTGCAATGGCTGAGGATGTCGCTGCAGGGGGTGCCGTGGGGGAGCAGCTGACCGAGCGCCTGTTCCTGGCTGTTGCCCTTTCCGACGATGTCCGGCACGGGCTTGCCGCGTTCCTCGACGATGAGGCCGGGCGGCTGCCAGGCAAGCCGGTGCCTCCGACCAACTGGCACCTGACGTTGCGTTTCCTGGGGACGACCGAACAACACCAGCGTGATCTGGTTGTCGCCTTTCTCGACGACCATGCGACCACGGAGCCGTTCGTGCTCGGCTTCGACGGTCTCGGCGGCTTCGCCCGACCGGCGCGGGCGACGGTGCTGTGGCTGGGCGTCGGGCGCGGGAGCGATCCAGCGGCCGCATTGGCCGCGGTATGCGAAGAGGCGGCACAGGCTGCCGGGTTCGATCCGGAGGACCGACCCTTTCATCCCCACGTGACGCTGTCTCGGATCCGACCAAGGAAGGACGTGAGCACCCTCGTCGACTCGGTTCCGCGGTTCCCGCTGACCCAGACCGTTGACCGGATCACCCTGTACCGCAGCATCCTCGGTCGAGATGGGGCCCGCTACGAAGTCGCCGACGAGGTCGAGCTGTAGTAGCCGTCTCGACCTCACAACCCTTGTCGTACGTGCTTGGAAGCTCCCCGAGCGCGTCTCCAAGCACGCACGACGGGATACTCTCTCCTGACGGACACGGCGCCAGGGTTACGCGCCGCGGGCGTCGCCTTTCCACTGATCTTTCTTCAGCTCAGGATCGAACGCCCGCAGCGGGTGCCGGGCCGGGTCGAGACCGGAGGCAGCGTCCCATGGCTCGAACGCGTTCTTGATGTTTCCCAGGCCGGTGGCGGCCAGTTCAGGGAAGTGGCGGAGGATGACCTCCTTCAGGCTCGAGTCGTCGACCCACTCGAGGCCTTCCTTGGTGTACACCTCTTCCCGGTAGTCGTCCGTATAAAAGCGATCGGCCTGCAGACGACGAGTGGCGTTGAGGATGAAGATTTGGAACATGGTCTCGCCGAAGCCGAAGCCGGTGGGTCGATGCTCTTCGGCCAACGTCCCTACCAGCAGGTCTAGCTTTTCGACGTCATCCCCGTACACCTCTTTGATCGTGGCAACCGTGGGCCCGTCGTCGGTCAAGTCCTCGAACTCGCGGATCGGGTTTAGGCCGAGCTGGCGCCGAAATTCGTTGTAACGGGGAACACCGCGCTCCCGCGCCCGCAGGATGTCGATCGCCCCCAAGTCGAACATCGGGTTGCCCGGGATGCTCAGCTCTTGCATGAAACGCGGGAAGTTGTTGAGTACGACCGCTCCGGGATGCTGGTTTCCGAACGAGTAGAACAGGTCGGTCATCCCGATCCGCTCGGTGATCTTTGGCGATCCGGCCTGCCGACTCGCCGGGAACGGCACCTCTTCGATGTCTTCGCCGGTGTCATGGCGGCGCAGCGACAGCGATTCGGGCAGCAGCGAATGCAGCCGGTACACCTCGACGAATTCTTCGGTGAGCCCGAACGGTGATCCGTGTTTGTCGAGCTTGTTGCCGACGACGCCGCCCATCTCCGGGTTGCGGACGTTGAAATCGGCGATCGTCTTGCGATCCTTGGCCTTGCGAAACTTGTAGGTCAGCATGCCGTACCAGTTGGAGTTGAGACCCAGGTCGAGGCTGTAGTTGGGGAGGATGGCCGGCGTCCATTCGACGGAATGGATCTTGGCCATGACCGCGGCGTTGACCAGGCGGGCGACGTTGAACAGCCGGTCGTCGTCCCATTCGGGGTAGTGCTGCTTGAGGTGGTCGCAGATGGCGTTGTGTTCGCGGGCGAACAGGTTGTGCATCATTGCCAGGCCAACCCACCAGTTGCGAACCATTCCGCTGTCCTCGACGCCTTTGCTATCGAGTGGCAGCGTGCCGTCGTCGTTGAGGTCGAGTCTGCCGTTGACACCGCTGCGCAGCCGGTCTTGGGTGTCCTGGTCGCTGCCGTAGATCTGCGACCCGTCCCACCAATGGGTTACCTCGTTGATGAATGTGACCGGGGTCTCTTCACCATCTTGCTGGCGGGTCGGGTCGGGCTGGGTGCGGCCGACGAACATATGGGTCTGACGAAACCTCTTGCGAGCTGGGTCGTCGGCGGCGAGCGGGATTTCAATGATCTCCCGGCTCAGGTTCTCACCGTGGGTGATCCAGTCGTGATTCTGGAACTGAATCCACGAGGCCGCCAACAGGTTGAGGAACGGCACCTCCTTCATGTGTTCGTCCCTGGTGAGCAGCATGCGGCTGATCAAGCGGGGGTTGGGCGACATCAGCTCCTCGGTACTCGCAGGCTGAATCGCAGCATTGGTGACGTTACGGGGGAAACGAGTGCCGGCAGCGCCCTCCTTGGGATCGTCGAGGTTGTTCCAGCTCCCGTCTGCGGTACGGAAATGGGTCACGCCCTCCGGGGGGGTGAGCCCTTCCGGTTGGAATCCAACCTTGGCGCTGCCGGGATAGGTTGATTTGAGGTTCTCTCGGTTGAGCTTCTCGCGCATGTAGGCGAGGGTCAGGATGCCGGTGTACAGGCGCTTCCGGTACCAGTTACTCCACACCTCATCGCTGTAGTTCCTGCCGACCAGTTCGGTGAGCCATCCAAAGATGCCGCCGCCTATGTTGCCGATGGCGTGGCCGGCTAGGTAACGCATCCGGCTCCAGAAACTGACTTTTTGCTTTATGGGCGGCTTGGGGAGCAGCGACGCCGGCGGCGCGCCGAGCAGTTCCTCCCTATCGAAATAGCGGACATCCGGCACCGGCACGTTGACTTCGGCGTCGACGTTGGCCTCGCATGCCACCAGCATGTGCCTCCATTCTGCCTGGTCGCCGTCTGCGGCTAAGGCTCGGGCGTACTGTCGAGCAGCGTCGCCGTATCGCTGGGCGTGAAAGTAGGCGAGACCGAGCAGGGCGTCACTCTTGCCACTCGGGTCGCCCGATGCCGCTTCGTCGAGCCGTTTTGCCGCGCCCGCGAAATCCCGCTCCTCCAGCAAGCGAATACCCTCGTCGCGGGCGGCCTCCCACCCGCTCGCAGTTGGGTCGCTCGGTGCTGTCATGACTTCTCCTTTGCCTGCTCAGCGTCAACCGTTCATGCTGATCTCGAGATTCTTCGGCTCCATCCGCCAGGGTCCCGCCTCGGTCTGGTCGTACCGATCTTGGAGCTCCTTGCAGTCCTCGTAGAACTGCGTGAACAGCGCTGCGCCCGTGCCGTCCAAGGCGACTTGCCCGTAGTTGGCCAGCATCGGGGCTCGCTTGATCTGGAGGGCGAAATTGTTGTTGATGATCCGTTGCAGCACATCGACCGGCATTCGCCGGCCGTCCCTATAGATCCGCGTCGGGTTCCGATCGACCCAAAGCTGATAGTCCCAAAGGGTGGTACCGGCCAAGTCGTGGATCGTGTTGCCCTCGTAGATGTATGCCGCGATGACCCGCGCCATCGCATCCCTAGTGACCCCACCCTCGAGCGCCCCGTTGAGGCCCTTCGGGATCAGCGCGTCGAGGCCCTCGAGCCAGTTGGCGGCGGCCGTGTCCTTCCGTAGTTCTTCGTCGCTTTCGTAGTACGCATAGATGTAACGCGTGGCGTGGTCGTGCATCAAGGTGAACAGGTCGCGCAGGTTCTCGTGTGACGGGCAGTCGAACTTGGCGTCGGCGAGCCCGCGCCGCTCCCAATCGGCGTCTGGGTCCGTCATCGCGATGTTGTAGCGCTCGTACATCGAGTCGTAGTACTTCATCAGCCCGTGGTGGGTGAAGCTGAACATGTTGACGAAGTCACCGTCCGGCAACATCTGGCCCGGGGTGATCGCGTAGTTCGTGAACAGGCTGTTGAAGATGTGCGGCCACACGAGCCGGTACAGCGGATGGTCGGCCGGCAAGTGGTTTCGGGTGGCGATCTCCCAGTGATTCCCACTGATCAGATGGACATAGTTGAAATGCCGGGTGAGAGAGGTGTGGGTCGTTGCGGCGCACACCGCCAGCGTCTTGGAGGCCTCCCAGTCCGGATCACCGCGGCGCACCTTGCCGTATTCGTCGCTTTCGATCTCGAGCGCAGTGAGCCTCCTGGTATCGATCGACTCGGAGAAAAGGACCAGGAGGCCCAAAGAGCGTAAGCCGTCCTGGTGCTCGAATTCGCCGAGGACGCGAAAGTCCCACTGGAGCGCGCCGTCGGCGCCGCGTTCGAGGAAGACGTGGTACGGGCTTTGGACGGCCAGGTCTTCGAGCTCTGGCTTACCGGCACCGTCGTAGATGTCCGGCAGCACCGGGGCCCGGAAGGCCTTGCGGTATCCAGAGGTCAACCCGTACTCCAGGGCCTTGTCGATGTCGGCGTCGATCTGCGGGAGGCCTGACTTCATCGGAGGTAGCACCCTGGTCAGGAAGAGCCCAGCGGCGACGTGCAGGCGCATCCCGAGGGTTGGCCGCTCGTTCGGCAGCCTGTCGAATACCAGCACCTTTTCCACCGGGATCCTGCCGTGGGCCTCCACGAGCGGCACCGCGCTGATCCTTTGTTTGTTGTGTTTGGGTGGCCCGATCGTCTGCGGCTTGGCGAGCGAGAACCGCAGAGTCTGCCATCGGGACCAGAACCATTTCCTGACCCCCCAGGTCATCGGGATGGACTCGGCCATGCATTGCCTCCTGACGCAGGCGGTCATGCGTCGACATCGAGCCTATACGAAGGCACCGGGCGTCCGGGAGGGCCCGGATCGTCGGTGATAGCGACCTTCGTGGATGCGACGCGCTGAATGGTTGTGCCCAGATCCTCGACATCGAACAGACGTTCGCCTATCGTATCCACCACTCCTTGAATAACATGAGTGTTGTTCTCGGACGCGAATCTGTCACAGGCGCCCGGTACGTTCGGGGTAATCGGAGAAGGAGACCATCGTGGCCGAAGACCAAAGCGACCGGGAAAAGAATCTCGAGATGGCGATGACCCAAATCGAGCGTCAGTTCGGCAAGGGCGCCATCATGAAACTGGGCGACGAGGAGATCCGCCAGATCGACGCCATCCCCACCGGGGCGTTGTCCCTCGACCTCGCTCTCGGCATCGGTGGCGTGCCCCGGGGTCGGATCGTTGAGATATACGGGCCGGAGGCGAGCGGAAAGACGACGTTGGCCCTGCACGTCGTCGCCGAGGCCCAACGCAACGGGGGAATGGGGGCGTTCATCGACGCCGAGCACGCCCTCGACCCTGTGTACGCCAGAGCGATCGGCGTCGACGTCGACGAGCTGCTCATCTCGCAGCCGGACACGGGGGAGCAGGCGCTCGAGATCACCGACATGCTGATCCGCTCCGGCGCCCTGGACGTCGTCGTGATCGATTCGGTGGCGGCGCTGGTGCCGCGCGCCGAGCTCGAGGGCGACATGGGTGACGTCCACGTCGGTCTCCAAGCGCGACTCATGTCCCAGGCGCTGCGCAAGCTGGCGGGAACGATCAACCGCTCCCAGACCACAGCCATCTTCATCAACCAGCTACGAGAGAAGATCGGCGTGATGTTTGGTTGCTTCTCATATACCACCAGGGTCACCCTTGCCGACGGGACCCAGCAGAAGATCGGCAAGATCGTCAACCAGCAGCTACCGGTCGAGGTGCTTGCGGTTGATCCCGACACCGGGAAGGTCGAGCCGAAGCGGGTCGTCAACTGGTTCGACAACGGCAACGCCGATCGGTTCCTGCAATTCACCGTCTACAAGCCGGAAGGCAACGGCAGGGCGCAGTTCGGTGCTACCGAGCCCCACAAGATCGCTACCCCGACTGGTTGGCAGCAGGCGAGGGAGCTTTCCGTCGGCGACTCGGTGCTGATGCCGCTGCCTCATTATCTGTCGCCGCAGCAGCGCCAGCTGGTGCTGGGTGGACTGATGGGCGACGCTTCGATCTCACCCAAGCCGATGCGCAGCTTCGGTCCTGCCATGAAGTCGCGGTTCCGTTTCGGGCATGGCCCAAAACAGGACGCCTACGCCCAATGGAAGGCCTCGTTGCTCGAGGGAGTCCCGACGACGATCAGCCCGCACAGCAAGGGTGGGCTCATGGTGGAGACCACTCCGCTCATCGAGCTCGACAGCCTTCGCCAGGCCGTCTACGTCGGTGGTAAGAAGGTCTTCTCTTGGGACTACCTCAAGGAGCTGACCCCATTTGCGTTGGCGATCTGGTATCTCGACGACGGCACGTTTGCCGAACGCCGTGTCGACGGGTCGGCGGGACGGTCGGAAATGTGTGTCGAGGCGATGGAACGGACCTCACGCGACCGCCTCACCCAATTGCTCCGCGATACGTATGGATTGTCATGCAAGCTTGCTGATCGGTCGGGTAAGGCCTACATCACCTTCGACCGGGATGGCACCGAGGCCCTGCACGCCCTGATTGCTCCGTACGTACCCGATTCCATGTCGTACAAGTTGCTCGAGCACTATCGGGGCAAGGGTCGGGTCGAGGTTCAGGCTGCGGTGAAGGAGCTCAAGCTCACGCCGGTGCCGATCTTGGACATCCACGAGAAACCGAGGACCCGTTCGATGAGGAAGTTCGACCTCGAGATCGAGGGTCACCACAACTACCTTGCCGACGGAGTCATGGTGCATAACTCTCCAGAAACCACCCCGGGCGGTCGCGCCCTCAAGTTCTATGCGACCGTGAGGATCGATGTGCGGCGCATCGAGGCGATCAAGTCGGGGACCGACAACATAGGCAACCGGGTGCGGGCCAAGATCGCCAAGAACAAGGTGGCCCCGCCGTTCCGCCTCGCCGAGTTCGACATCATGTTTGGCGAGGGCATCTCCCGCGAAGGGAGTCTGCTCGATGTCGCTGTCGAGGAAGGCATCGTCAACAAGGCCGGGGCCTGGTACACCTACGACGGGGACCAACTCGGTCAGGGACGTGAGAAGGCCAAGGAGTTCCTCCGCGATAACCCGGAGCTTTCCGTGCAGCTCCACGACCAGGTGCTCCGGGCGGTCGGGGTCCTCGACGAAACCGATGCTGATGCGGCGACCGATGAGGTGTCATCAGAGGTCGTCGGCGAAGAAACCGACACGCCTACCGAGGGTAGCGATTGACATTCTAAGATTTCGCGTTCCGCCAGCGGCCATCTTCGGGTAGGATCGGGGCAACGACACATACCGAAACACAACCTACCAAGCGGACCAGAACGAAAATGTCGACCCGGAGAGCAGCAGCCTCAATGAGCGAAGGGGACTAATCCCCCCAACGTGTGCGGTGTTGTGCCCGGTGTGTGCCGAGCCGGAGTGGCTCGGCATGCTGCGTTTTTTGGGCCGCTGGAATGGGGCAGTGATGGAACAGTGGCTGTTGGTGGCGCTCTACGTCGCCGTGACGGTCGTCGCCTTCGTCGGTGGCTACGTGCTGTCGCGACGGATTCAGCGGGTGGAGACTCCGAGCGAGGCACTTGCCGAGGCCCGACTCGAAGCGCAGCGCATCTTGGCTAGGGCCGAGGAGGAGGCGCGAACAAAGGCCGAGGTGTATCGCGACCGTGAGGATGCGACCCTCGAGCACCGCAGGCTGGAGATGGGGTCACAGGAGGCCCGACATGTCCAGCGCGAGGCCACCCTCGAACAGCGCGCAGGCAACCTTGCCCAGCGTGAGGAGCTTGTGCTCACCCGTGAGCAGGCGGCCGCCGACGCCGTCTCCGAAGCCGAGGGGGTGAAGGAAGAGGCTCGGGAGGACCTGGAGCGAATCGCCGGTTTCGACGCCAAGGCGGCGAAGGCAGAGCTGTTGGAAAAGGTCGAGGCGGAGGCCAAACGGGACGCCATGGTGCTGGTCAGGGACCTGGATGTCCGCGCCAGGGAAGAGGCGGAACGACGTGCTCAGAGGATCCTGGCCACCGCCATCCAGCGCCTCGCCGCTGAGGTGGTCTCGGAGACAACGGTGTCGGTGGTGCCGCTGCCTTCTGACGACATGAAGGGACGCATCATCGGTCGGGACGGGCGGAACATCCGCAGCTTCGAGTCAGTTACCGGTGTGAGCCTGATCGTTGACGACACCCCCGAGGCGGTGTCTGTGTCGACCTTCGACCCGGTGCGCAGGGAGATCGCGAGGCGTGCCCTCGAACGATTGGTGGAGGGTGGCAGGATCCACCCTTCTTCGATCGAGGAGGCATACGCCAAAGCACGCGAAGACGTTGAGCAATCCATCAGGGACGCAGGGGAGTGGTCGCTTCTCGAGGTCGGGCTCAGCAAGATGCACCCGGAGCTCGTCACTCTCCTCGGCCGGTTGCGCTACCGGACGAGCTACGGACAGAACGTCCTCAACCATCTCGTCGAGTCATCCCATATCGCAGGGATGCTGGCCGCAGAGTTGAACGCGGATGAGGCGGAGGCCCGACGCGGTGCCTTCCTCCATGACATCGGCAAAGCCGTCTCGCATGAGATCGGTGGCTCGCATGCGCTGGTCGGGGCTGAGATTGCCCGCCGTTTCGAGGAGAGCCCCGCCATTGTCCATGCCATCGAGGCTCACCACAACGAGGTTGAACCGCGCACATTGACCGCGGTCATCGTCCAGGCCGCCGATGCGGTGTCGGCGGCTCGCCCAGGCGCCAGGCGGGAGGCGCTGGAGTCGTACGTGCGACGCCTGGAGCGGTTGGAGGAAATTGCCGCCGCGTTCGACGGCGTGGAACGGGTGTTCGCCATCCAGGCCGGGCGTGAGATTCGGGTGGTAGTCGACCCCGGCACCGTGGATGATCTGGCCGCCTCTGCGTTGTCGCGACGCATCGCGAGAAGACTGGAGGAGGACCTACAGTATCCGGGTCAAATCGAGGTGACCGTCATCCGGGAGTTCAGGGCCAAGGATTTCGCCCGTTGAGCGAAACGAGCGACGCGATGTTGGGCGGGGTCCGAGCGGCCCACAGCCGAAGGCGGCAAGAGCGGGAAACACAGCACAACCGGTGTCGCGGCAACCGATTACTACGACGACCATGAGCAACATGACCCAACCGACTTTGCTCGACATGCCGACGATAGGGCGGAGCCCCCGCAGGGTGGGATCCACCTATTTCATACGCACCTTCGGCTGCCAGATGAACGACCACGATTCGGAGCGGATCGCCGGGCAGCTCGACACCGACGGTATGACCAGGGTCGATCGCGCCGAGGACGCCGATCTGGTCGTTCTCAACACGTGCACGATCCGCGACAACGCCGACCAGAAGCTGTACGGCTACCTCGGTCTGTTGAAATCGACAAAGGAGAGCCGCCCAGGCATGCGCATCGCCGTTGGAGGGTGCGCCGCCCAAAAGGACAAGGACCTGGTGCGGGCACGGGCCGAATGGGTCGATGTGGTGTTCGGCACCCACAACACCCACCGCGTTCTCGATCTGCTCGACCACGTCGACGAGTGGGGGCCCGTCACCGAAGTGTGGGAGCAGACGACGAACCACGACGACATCCCATCCCATCTTCCCGTACAGCGAGAGAGCGACCACTCGGCCTGGGTGACGATCACCATCGGATGTAACAACGGTTGCACGTTCTGCATCGTCCCGATCGTGCGTGGCCGCGAGATCAGCCGGCGCCCGGGCGACATCATCGGCGAGGTGGAGGGCCTCGCCGCAGAGGGCGTCGTCGAGATCACGCTGCTCGGCCAAAACGTCAACTCCTACGGTCGCGACTTGGATCTGAACGGGCGCAAGCCACTGTTCGCCGATCTCCTCCGCCGTGTCGGCACCATCGAAGGGATCAGGAGGATCCGCTACACCAGCCCGCACCCCAAAGACATCAAGGAAGACGTTGTGCACGCCATGGCAGAGACGACGTCCGTGGCCGATCAACTCCATCTCCCTTTGCAATCGGGCAGCGACCGAATCTTGGCCGCCATGCATCGTGGGTATACCGCCCAACGGTTCCTTGCCAAACTCGCCATGGCGCGAGACATCATCCCGGGCCTTGCGGTCTCTACCGACGTCATCGTCGGGTTCCCCGGCGAAACCGAGGAGGATTTCGACCGAACCCTGGCGGTGATGGCCGAGGCTCGATTCGACAGCGCCTTCATGTTCCAGTTCTCACCACGCCCCGGGACCCCCGCCGCGGAGATGAGCGATCAGGTGGATCACGAGGTCGTCAAGGAGCGGTTCGACCGGCTGGTCGAACAACAGAACCGGATCACCTTCGAGCACAACCAATCGGCGGTCGGGAATCGCGCTGAAGTCCTCGTCGAGGGACCGTCGCGCCGCGATCCGCTGGTTGCCACCACGAGAACCGGAGGGAACCGGATCGTGCACGTGGCCGGGACGTTTCGACCGGGGTCGTTTCTCGACGTTCGCATCACCAGGGCCGCACCTCACTACCTCGAGGGAGAGCTGGTCTGACCCTCGTCGCCGTCGTCGGTCCGACCGCCTCTGGCAAGTCACATCTCGCCGAGGCGCTCGCCGCGCGTCTCGGCGCCGACATCGTCTCGGTCGACTCGATGCAGACCTATCGGGAAATGGACATCGGCACCGCGAAACCCGATGCGGAGACGCGTTCCCGCTTCGGATACCACCTCGTTGACCTGGTGGATCCCTCTGAAGAATTGAGCGTCGCCCAGTTCCAGCAGAAAGGCGCGGTCGTGCTCGATCGGCTCTCCGACGAGGGGCGACCGGCGGTCCTGGCTGGAGGATCGGGGCTCCATCTGCGTGCCTTGGTGGACCCGCTCGAATTCCCACCGACCGACGACGCGCTCCGAGCTGAGCTGGAAGCCGTGGCACGGGAAGACCTGGTGGATGAGCTCGTCGCCGCCGATGCTGCCGCATCCGATGTGGTCGACCTGTCCAACCCGCGACGGGTGATCCGCGCCGTCGAAATCCTCAGGCTCACCGGATCGACCCCGTCGAGCCGCGCCGATCGTCCTGCGGCCACCGCGGTGCGGGACTACGACCCGTCACGTCCGTTCATCGGGATCGGGATCGACCCCGGCGACGCACTCGCCGCACGGGTTGCCGCTCGGCTCGATGCCATGTTGGACGCCGGTTTCCTCGACGAGGTGGCGAAGCTGGTGTCGCGTCTTGGCCGAACTGCTCGCCAGGCCGTTGGCTACAAACAGCTCATCCCGGTCGTTGCCGGGGAGATTGCTCTTCACGAGGGCCGGGAGAATGCAATCCGTGCCACGATGGGTCTGGCCAAGCGACAACGAACATTCTTTCGGCGGGATCCACGAATCCACTGGATCCCGTGGCACCATGATCGGGACGAACGCGTCGCAACCGCCTGGTCGCATCTTGAGGAAACATGGACTTCGTAAAGGTCGAAGGGCTCGGCAACGACTTCATAACGATCATCGAGCCGATCGACCCCGGCTCGGATCAGATCGTGGCGTGGTGCGCTCGCCATACCGGTGTCGGGGCCGACGGTGTGCTCGAAATGACCCCGATAGACGCGACTCGTGTCCGGATGCGATATTGGAACGCAGACGGAGGGGAGGTCGAGATGTGTGGCAACGGCCTGCGCTGCATCGCGTTGCTCGCCTTGACTGACGGGTACGTCGACGGTGCCGACTTCGTTGTGGAGAGCGCCGTCGGCGATCATCCGGTGTCTGTACGTGACGATGGATCGGTCAGGGCGTTCGTGGGGGTGCCGCACGCCTTCAGGACAGAGGAGATGACCGTGGCCGGCCACACGGTTCGGCCGGTTGGCGTTGGCAACCCGCATGCCGTGCTCTATGTCGACAATGTCGAGGAGGCCGCGGTGGCCGAGATCGGTCCCAGCATCGGCGGCGACCCCATCTTTCCCGACGGCGCCAACGTGGAGTTCGTGGCGACGACCGGTGAGGATCGCATCAGGGTTCGGGTGTGGGAGCGTGGGGTCGGCGAAACCACCGGCTCGGGTACCGGTGCCGCCGCCTCGGCCTTCGCCAAGAGGGCGACTGAGGGCCTCGGTGATGCCATCACCGTCGAGTTGCCGGGCGGTGATCTTCTTGTCGAGTTCGACGACGCCGGGGCCTGGATGACCGGACCGGCCAGGATCGTCTATCGAGGCGAGCTTTAGAACCGTGCCGATCCTGAAGGTCGTCTGAGCTTGGCTTCGTGTCAGTGTTTCCCGCTTTTGCCGCCTTCGGCGGCGGGCCGCTCGGGCCACGTCTCAGCTTCGCTTCGCCTCAGTGAACGCGGCGGAGCAGGGCGATCACGATGCCGAGGATCTCGACGCCCTCGGTGAAGACCATGGGTGCGTAGGCCGGGTTCTCCGCCTCCAGAATGACTCTGCCGTCCTTGCGCCTGAGCCGCTTCACGGTGGCCTCGTCATCGCCGACCAGCGCGGCCACGATCTCACCATCGTTGGCGTTCTGTTGGCGACGGACCACGACGTAATCGCCCTCGAATATCCCGGCGTCGACCATCGAGTCGCCGCGCACGTGCAGCATGAAGACCGGATCGTGCCCGACGAGCTCGGTTGGGAGCGGGTAGATCTCCTCGATGTCCTCATCGGCAAGGATCGGTGAGCCTGCAGCGATGCTGCCCACCAGTGGGACGTCGCGAACTGGGGCCCGGTGCAACGAGATCTCTTGGCGCCCGTCGTCGATGACTTCGATCGCTCGTGGCTTCGACGGATCACGCCTCAAATAGCCGGAACGCTCCAGCGCCGTCAGATGGCTGTGAACGGTGGAAGGGGATGACAGGCCCACCGCGGTGCCGATCTCTCGAACCGAGGGTGGATAGCCTCGATCATTCACGGTCTCGGTGATGAGATCGAGGATCTGTCGCTGTCTGTCGGTGAGATCCTGTCGCTGTGCCATCGCTCCACCTCTCTGATTCGTACCCGGAACGGTAGCCGAGAAACGGATGTCGACCAAACATATGTTCGATCATTGCGTCGCGCCCTTCCGACGACGACCATCGCGGGATGATCAGGTGGGCGTCGGCGGCCGATACCGAAAGCATCGCTCGGGTGCAGGTTGCCTCCTGGATCGGCGTCTATCGAGGGCTCTTGCCCGATTCGGTGATAGATCGGCTCACGGTCGAAACGCGGACCGCCGAGTGGAATCGGTTCTTTGCCGATCCACCGCCACGGAGTGCCATGTTCGTCGCCGAGCACCGCGGTGAGGTCGTGGGCATGGCCCAGGTCGGACCGACGCGGGACGAGGACCTCGACGGCGACCGGATCGGTGAGGTGCTGGCGATCTACGTGACCCCCGACCACTGGGACCACGGCCACGGTCGGGAACTCATAGAGCAGTCGCTCGCCTGGCTACGCGACAGCGGTTTCTTCGCCGCCACCCTGTGGGTGCTCGACACCAACGCCAGAGGCCGCGCCTTTCATGAGGCCGGAGGGTGGCGACTCGACGACGCAACGAAGGTCGATGAGGTCTTCGGCGAATCCCTGTCCGAGGTCCGCTACCGGATCGGGCTACCAGGGAAGTCGCGAGTCCCGAGTCGCGAGTCGTGAGACGGCACCCGAGTATTTCGTAGCTCACAGCTGGTAACCCCATCGTCGGCGACTCTCGACTCGCGACTCTCGACTTGCGACTCCCTCCGAACACGCGTTCGGGTTGACAGACGAACACGTGTTCGATATTCTCTAGCTACGACGAACATACGTTCGGAGGTAGGGCGTGCAACCAACTCCTGCAACGGTTTCCGGTTTCGTGTCACACCCCGTCGGTACGTTCGAGTCGTGGGCTTGCCCCACGAACGACGGCGGACTACCGAGGAGGCAGTACGAGATGATCTCGCAACGTAGCGCCAGCGCCAGAGCTCTGGTCATCATCTCCACGATCGTTGTGATGCTCGTGCTCCTCCTCGCCACCGCCGTTCATGCCCTCGGTCGTTCTCCCGTCGAAACCATCGACTACGAGGTCCGGTCGGGTGACTCGCTGTGGTCGATCGCAGACGCCGTTGCCGACGAGGGTGAGGATTTACGAAGGGTTGTCGCCACGATTCGCCACCTCAACGACCTGTCGACTGTGGTCATCCGGCCTGGGGATGTCCTCGAGCTACCAGTGGACGCGTAGCGGCCCGGGGGATAGGCACGGTCTCATTCGAAACCTACGT
>CAXMPL010000216.1:0-2361 GCA_964195125.1 uncultured Kiloniellales bacterium
GCTCGGGGGATGCTCTCCAGGCTGAGCTCGACTCCGAGATCGCCACGCGCCACCATCACCCCGTCGGCGACGGTGAGAATGTCATCGAGGTTCCGATAGCCGAGCGCCGACTCGATCTTGGCGATGATCGGCGTCTCCCCAACGTGCGGCCGGATCGTCTTGATGTCCTCCGCCGAGGAGATGAAGGATGCCGCTACGAAATCGAAGCCGAGCTCCTGCCCGAAGCGGAGATCCTCTTCGTCCTTGGAGGTGATGATCGGTGCTGTCGTTAATGATCCCGGAAAGGCCGCTCCCTTGTGGTCCAACAATTCTCCACCCTGGATCACCCGCGCCTCGGTTCCGCGGCTGCCGACGGCGACAACCTCGAGGGCGATCACACCGTCGGAGCACAGGATCCGTGCCCCCGGCTCCAAGTCGACCGAGTCGAGGTATGCGACGTGGAGTGTTTCGGAATCTCCCTCGCCTTCGCCGGCAACGATTGAAACCGTCGAGTTGGTTTCGAGCTCCACCCGGCCACCGGGAAAGGTGCCGACCCGAATCTTCGGGCCCTGGATGTCCTGAAGCGTGGCGATTGGGAGGCCGAGCTCATCGGCCGTCTCCTTGACCCAGGTGAAGCGCCTGCGGTGGCCCTCGTGATCGCCGTGAGAGAAGTTGAACCGCGCCACATTGAGCCCGGCTTCGATCAGCTCCCGAATTCCCTGCTCGGAGTCGACGGCAGGCCCGAGGGTGGCGACGATCTTTGTCTTCCTCCGCATCCGATCACGATACCCCCACAGGGGCGTTTGGGACTCGCGCATTGCCACGGGGTGCGGTAGCCTCTCCTTTCTCGTCCCACGGGGGGCGACACCAAAAGGAGGAAGGCATGCGAAAACACTTGAGGCTGCTGTTGCCGATCGTCGTATTGGCACTGGTCGCAGCGGCGTGCGGTAGCGATGACGACAGCGGCGGCACTTCGGACGCCGGCGACCTCGATGGGAGAACGGTTACGATCGCGGTCGAAAACGCCTACCCACCGTATAACTACATCCCCGAAGGGCAAAGCGACGGAGCAGGTTGGGACTACGACGTGTGGCGGGAGATCTGCGTCCGACTCAACTGCACTGCCGAATTCGTTGAAGCCGTTTGGCCGGACCTCATTATCGAAACCGGACAGGGAGTGTACGACACTGCCGGCGACGGTATCTCGATCACCGAGGAGCGGAAGGGCACCGTCGCCTTCTCCGATCCGTACATGACGGTCGAGCAGAAGCTGATGATCCGCCTCGATGAGGACCGATTCGGCACGGTCCAGCATTTCGTCGATGCTACGGATTCCCGCCTCGGTACCCAGGTTGGCACGACAAACTACGAGCTCGGTGCGAGCATCCTCGGCGGTGAGGACCGCATTGACGCCTATGACGTGTTCGGACTCGCCGTCCAGGCGCTCATCAGCGGTGACGTCGATGCGGTGATCATCGATGACACCGCCGGCCAGGGCTTCAAGGGTGTGAACGCCGACGTGCTGAAGCTGATCGACGAGCCACTGCAGAGTGACCCGCTTGGGTTCATCTACGCCCACGACAGCGACCTGATCGATCCGGTCAACCAAGTGTTGAAGGAGATGGCGGACGACGGGTTCCTCGACGAAATGGGCTTCAAGTGGTTCGTCGAGTTCGAGTCTGCGTAATAGCGAACACCTACGAATAGAGAGACCGGGCCCCGCAGGGCCCGGTCTCTTTTTTGCGCGTCGGTCTTGCACGTCGGTGTCGCCGTCTGGACCGGCGGCTCACCCGGTGGATTCTGCCAAGCTGACCCGGAGCAGTGACAGGAGGATGTCGTGACAGCGATCGACCAGGAAATCATCATCGAGCCCGGACCACCGGGTAGCACAGGTGGCTGGGCGTCCGGCTTCCCCTGGTGGCTGGTGGGAATCATCGCCACCGTGGGGCTGATCGCCTTCCAGGTGCTCACAAAAGAACGCTGGCGAGAAGGTTTCGAGTTCATTATCGGCGGGTTGTCGTTCACGCTGCTGGTCACCCTTGGCGGCTTCGTCCTGGCGCTTGGCCTCGGTCTCTTGATCGGGTTGGCACGCCTTTCCAACAACACCGTGATGAAGAACCTCGCCATGTACTACATCGAGGTGATCAGGGGCGTGCCGGTGCTCGTCACCATCCTCTTGATATCGATCGTGGGGTTCGGGGAGATTTCTAGTGTCACTGGATTCAGGCCGGCGGCCATCTATCGGGGCACGCTCGCCCTCGGGATCATCTACGCCGCCTTCATCGCGGAGGTGTTTCGAGCCGGAATCCAGTCGATCTCAACCGGCCAAAAGGAGGCAGGCGCATCGGTTGGCTTGTCCAAGGGCCAGGTGATGCGATTCAT
>CAXMPL010000217.1:0-1847 GCA_964195125.1 uncultured Kiloniellales bacterium
TGGCCGGCGCCGGTGGGTCCCACATGGCCCCAGCCGTGATCCTGACCGGGCGCCAGCCATTCCAGGATTGGACGCAACCGCTCGACGATGGCGGCCTCGCCGCCGACCATCATGCTGTAGCCCTCGGTGAGGCCCCACACGCCGCCGCTGGTGCCGACGTCGACAAGGTGACAGCCTCCCGCCACGCACATTTCGGCACGGCGCATCGTATCCCGGTAGTACGAGTTCCCACCGTCGATGATCACGTCACCCTCGTCGAGATCTGGGAGCAGCCTCTCGATGGTCTCGTCGACCGGGTCACCTGCGGGAACCATGATCCACACCGCTCGCGGCGGATCGAGCTGATCGACCAGATCTCCGATCGACCCCGCACCGCTAGCGCCCACCGCGACCACCCGCTGCACGGCGTCTGGGTCCACGTCGAACCCAACCACCCCGTGACCGGCCTCGACAAGGCGCTCGGTCATGAAGGCGCCCATCTTTCCCAATCCGATCATCCCCAGTTCCATGCGGTCTCCTTTTGCCCGATCACACGCCCACTCCGATGCCGGCGCCCGGTGCGGAGCATATGCGCTGGCAAGGGCGCGCATGGGACGCGGGTAAAGCAGCGGCCGGGCATCAGCGGAAGGGCACGGCCTATGCATCACCGCCGACGATGAGCAGGGCTGGGCTATCGCACGTCGCCCAGGGGCCCTGTGGTCGGGTCCTCAGTGCGAATCGACTCGATGAACTCGGCTTCCTCCCCGCGGCCCCGCACCGCCTCGTCGAGGATGGCGTCGAGCTGCCCTACAGGGATCACGACCGCTCCCGAGGAGTCGGCGAAGATGAAATCACCGGGGACGATGCCAACGCCCGACATCACCACAGGCACGTTGGCCTGGAAGGGGGTGATGGCGTCGCCGCCCCAGCGGGTGGCCTCCCCGGTGCAAAAGGTGGTGAAGTCGTAGGTAGCCAGCTCGTCGAAGTCGCGCAGCCGCCCGTCGGCGAGGATCCCGGCCATCCCGTGGTTTTGGACCCGCGACATCTTGGTGCCGCCGCCCAGAGAAACATCGCGGTACCCGTTGCTGGCCAGCACGAGCACCTTGTTCTCCGGCATATCGCCGACTGCCTCGTAGAACAGTTTGGCGAAGTTGTAGCGGTCGGGGTCAAGCGCCTCCTGGCAGGTCGGAAAATAGGAGATGGTCACTGCGGGCCCGAACAGCATCCTCCCCGGCGTCGGGCTGACCAGATCGAGGATGTGGCAGCGGTGCCGGTGCGCCCGCCCCATGGCATCGACGACGTCGGCGGTCTTGACTTGGGCTAGCCGGTCGTCCGCTGCTGTGATGATTCAACTTCCTCCACGCGACCACCTCTGTTATAGCGCAATCGTGAGGGAAGGTATGCCGGCCTCTCGCCTGGCCGGTCTCAGCCGTTGTCGTCACCCCGGCCTCGGGGAGGTCAGGCTTCCGCAGCCGTGGTGAGGGTGATTCGTACCACTGGCACCACTGCAGCCATTCGGGCGGGGTCGTCCAAGGGGAGCCCAAGCGACTTGCCGAATGCCTTGGCCGCGGCCGGGTGGGCCTCCGTATAGTCGGCGAACGCTGATTTGGCGGTCGCCATGTCGGCCAGGATGGCAGTGGCCTCCGCGTGCTGCATGCGACCGGTGCTGATCCGCACCTTCGGGTCGGCTTCGATGTTGCGGAACCAGTCGCTCTTCGCTCCGTAGGCGGCGGCGATATCGAAGGACTGGTCGTCGTGTCGGATGACCTCCAGCACCGTCTCTCGTGGAAGACCCGATTTGCGCCCGGTGTGCTCGAGCAGCACAGTCCGCCGCCCCAGCATCCGGCCAAGACCGACTCGATACAGGT
>CAXMPL010000218.1:0-1576 GCA_964195125.1 uncultured Kiloniellales bacterium
CGATCTCGCCCGTCTCGTGATGCAATCGTCCCGCGAGTTCGTGGAGGAGCACTTCGAATCCCGCGAGGTGCAGGCGTTGTGCGCATCGTGGGGGATGCATCTCGACTTTCCACCGGACGCGCCGGGAGGAGCCCTCTTCCCTTTCCTCGAGACGTTCGCTTCCAACTTCAACGGGATGGTGCTGGGGCTGGGGGGTGCCACCACCATGATCGACGCGCTCGTGTCACTGCTCGAATCCCGCGGGGGCGCTCTCGGGCTCAGCTCGGATGTGGCTTCGATCACGATCGAAGACGATCGCGCCGTCGGTGTGGAGCTTGCTACCGGAGAAAGAATCTCGGCGAGAGTCGGCGTCGTCGCCAACCTGACGCCCAAGGTGCTGTTCGGCCGGCTCGTCCCATCGGCGAACCTCACCGCCCGCTTCAACCGCCGGGTCGCCGCCTACCGGCACGCCCCCGCTGCATTCATGGTCCACCTGGCGATGAGCGGCCTCCCCGGCTGGAGCGCGGGCGACGATGTGAAGGATTGGGCGTATGTGCACATTGGGCCCTACCTCGAGGATATGGGCCTGGCGTATCAGCAGGCGGTGGCCGGCCTTCTCCCGGAGCGGCCCACACTCGTCGTCGGGCAGCCGACGGCGGTCGATCCGAGCCGTGCCCCAGAGGGGAAACATGTGCTCTGGGTCCAGGTGCGGGTGGTGCCGAGCACGATCCGCGGCGACGCCATAGGTGAGATCGCAGCAACCAGCTGGCGAGACGCCAAGGAGCCGTACGCGGATCGAGTGATCGAGCTGATCGAAGAGCACGCACCCGATGTGGCATCGAAGATTCTCGGGCGCCATGTGCTCTCCCCCGAGGATCTGGAGGCCTACAACGCCAACCTGATCGGCGGCGATTCGCTCGGCGGCAGCCACCACCCAATGCAGTTCGTCGGTCTGCGACCATTTCCCGGCTGGACGAAGTACCGCACACCGATCGAAGGGCTGTTCATGTGCGGAGCATCGACCTGGCCCGGGGCAGGAGTCGGGGCCGGGTCGGGTTACCCGCTTGGGAAACGTCTCGTTGGAACGCGATCGTCACTATTCGGCCGCTGAGGGGTCTGCACCCTCCGCCTCGACTTGCTCGGCACCTTCCCCTGATGGGGAGCCGAGTGGTTCCGCGGGGGAGTCGAGTCGGGGCAAACGCGATCGGGAGAAGGGCCACGTGAGCTCTCTGCTCCCGGTGAGACCGCTCGGTTTGAACAGCACCACAACGAGCATCACCACGCCGAGCGTCAGCAACCTCGTGCCCCCTGGGAGCTCAAGATCGAAAGAACCGAGGGTGATCCCACGCTGCGCCTCAGCGAGGAAGGCGTTCAAGCCGGCGATCAACAGGGCACCGACGACTGCTCCCCACAGGCTCCCGATACCTCCCACGACGAGCATCGAGAGCGTGATGAACGCGAGGTCGAGGAAGACCTGTTCTGTGGTGATGCTGCCGAGTTGATGCGCCAACAAGCCACCGGCGAAACCGCCCAGGACCCCGCTGAGGGTGAACGCCCAGAGCCGCTCTCGGTGAACGTCGATGCCGCTGCTTTGGGC
>CAXMPL010000219.1:0-4138 GCA_964195125.1 uncultured Kiloniellales bacterium
CGTATCGACGGTCCGCCGTATCGGACGGCGTTGGTGAGGAGGTTACGAACGATCTGCCGGACACGAGTCGGGTCGGCAAGCACAGGATCGGTGTCGTCGTCGGCCTCGACCGGGATCGTGTCGCCGACGGATCGAAGCACCGCGCCGACCTCCCCGGGAAGGTCTACCGGCTGCGAGATGAACTCGAGTTCACCGGTGTCGGTGCGGGCTGCCACTAGCAGGTCGTCCACGATGCGGGACACGTCGAGACTCTGCTCAGCGATGATCGCGATCAGCTCTTGTTTCTCGTTTTCAGAGAACGTCCCGTTTGCAGTACGCAGTTCCTCGGAGATACCGACGATGGCGGTGAGTGGTGTGCGAAGCTCGTGCGATACGGTGGCAACGAATTGATCCTTTGACCGGATGAGCTCGTGCAGCTGGCGCTCCACGTCGCGCTGGTGGGTGATGTCCACGATGGCCACGATCACGTTGGTCAGATCGAGTGCGCCTTCGACCCGTGGGGCGCTCCAAACCAGGAGGGCCTCGATCGGAATATCGGAGATGCCGAGGTCTCCGATCAAATCGGTGGCAACGGTTTCTTCGTCGTTCCAGATCGCCATGAACTGTGGAATCAGCGCCTCGGACGCACCGTCGGACAGCCTATCCCCGTTGAGTGCGCCGAGGAGCTCGGCGCGGGTCGGCCGCTTGGTGAGGCTGACCGCGGCCTGGTTGGCATCGGTGACGCAGACGAGGGAGGCGAGCCGACGAACCTCCCCATGGTGGATATCCAGGTACTCTTCGAGATCTTCCACGCCGCCGTCTCTCAACCGCTGCAGTGCCTGACCGACTAAGGAGAAATCCTCTTCCCACAGCGAGACGGGGGCGTGCTCGAAGAGGTTTCTGTGGCGCTTCTCGCGGTGGTCGAACTCACGTCTGATCCACGACAACAGCGCAGTACCGAACGCCACGGATATCGTGACCAGGACCGCTTGCAAGATCTGGACGTCCGGGGCCGGCCACCACAACCGGGAGGCGAACACGAGTGTCGAGTAGGACACGATGTACGGCACGACCCACCTGGCTTGTATGAAGAAGGCACCGGTGATTCCGATGGTGACCAGCGGCACCAGAGACGCATTGGAGAGATCGACGTTGCCGAGGGCGCGGTTCTGGATGACGATGACCACTGCCGCGGTGAACAGCACGGGCAGCAGGTGATCACGGTCGGTGATCAATATGGAGGCACCCATGGCCGTCACGATCGCGGGTCCGGCCACCCCGGCGACCATGGCCATGTCCTGGTTGTACCACCCTGCCCAGAGGAAGGCGAGGACGGCACCGAACGCCAGTGCCGTGGTCAGCTGGAGGAGGGTGCGCTCGACCTCTCGCGACGGCGCGGCGCGTCCCATGTTGCGCATGGTTTGGTATCGGCCGGAACGGGCTGCGGATAAAGCGGCCGGAGGCTACGACGTGCCGCCGACGAGGTGAAGCTCGGGGCCGCTGCCCTCGGAGATCGTGCTGTACGTACCATCCATGCGGAATGCAAGCGACTCGCCCTGTCGCTCATCTGGTGCCGGTGCCTCGCACGGGGGTGAAGCCAACGCCTCACCCACCGACATGTCGGCACCGCGATGCCACATCCACACAGTGTCATACCCACGAAAGGCGATCGTCGACCCATCCCAGGACACATCCGCTGCGGTCACAACGGCGCCAAGCTCGACGCTTGTGACCAACTCCATGACCGTGGCATCGTCGGTGCCGATGGGCGCCCGGTAGACCTGCGCGCCGCTGGGGTCCTTGGTGACGATGTGGATGAACCCATCGGCGATGAACACCGCCTCGGCGTCGTGTCCACCGTCGGGAAAGTCGAGCGTGAGCGCCACCGACCCCGGAAGCGAATCGGTCAGCGTTTTCGGATCCTGGTCGGGGACGCGGTAAATGGTGACTCGCCCGTCCCGGATGTCGAAGTTGTCTCCGATGTCACCGATGTACATATAGGAAAGACCGGTCTCAGGACCCGGCCCCGACGCGATGTCCTCCCAGTCGAACGCCAGCGCGCCGGCGACGACGAACGCTCCGAGGTCCTCGCCGGCGGGTCCAACCGCATAGAGGGTGGCGTCATCCCCCGAGTCGTTGTGGGCCCAGATCACGTCAGTGGCGGCACGAGAGGCGGTCATCCCGGATGTCTCCGTTAGCGCCTCGGATGCCACCTCACCGGCGACGGTCACCTCGGTATACGGGTCACAGGCCGTAGTTCCCGGAGGGAGGGTCGACGGCGGCGGAGTCGTGGTCGAAGTTGTCGTCGTTGTGGCCTCCGTTGTCGTCGTGGCGGTCGCGCCACCCGTGGTCGTCGTCGTCGCAGAAGTGGTGGCGAGCTCCTCGTCGCGCGATGCAAGAAACAAGGCGGTGGCGATTGCTCCTATCGAGATCGTCACGATGAGGAGCCATGAGCGGCGATCCATCCGAAAGAGGCTAGGGCTACTTGTAACCCGCTACTTGTTGCTCATACCCGACTCCGCTAGGAGTCGCAGTGCGATCGCTTCGCCGAGGATCCCGCTGCGGAGGTCGTGCAGGCTCAGGCTCTCGTTTGGCCCGTGGGTGCGGCTGGTGGTGTCGGCGACACCGTTGAGCACCATGCTCGCCTCCGGATGCGCATCCTGGAGGGCGGACACGATCGGGATCGAGCCGCCGACGCCGACCTCAACCACATCGCCGCCGTATGCCTGCGCCAGCGCTTCGGCGAAGACCCGGGTAGCCGGCCCGGTCGTGTCGACCTCGAACGGGCTCCCCTTGGTGCCGGGTGTGATCGTCACCTGCGCCCTCCATGGGACAGCCGATTCGAGGTGTGCCACTAGCAAGGCCATGGCTTCGTCGGGGTTTTGGCCCGGAGCGATCCGCATCGAGATCTTGGCCCTGGCGGTTGGGACGATCTGGTTGATCGCCTGCGAGATCGGGGGAGCGTCGATGGCGAGTACCGAGATGGCGGGTTTGCGCCATCTCCGCGAAGTGATGCCGCCAGACCCCATTAGCTCGACCCCGCCTACGGCTCCGATCTGGTTGCGGAACTCTTCCTCGGTCAGGCCAAGATCTGGGGCCTCGCCGGTTAGCAGGTCGGCGACGGCGACATTGCCCTCGTCGTCATGCAGCGAAGAGATGATCCGCGCCAGCACCGTGACCGCGTCCGGGACCGTTCCACCGAACTGGCCGCTGTGTATCGCGGTTTGGAGGGTGGTGACCTCGACGACGCAGTCGACCAGGCCGCGCAGCGAGGTGGTGAGCGACGGGACGCCCGGTTTCCAGTTGCCAGAATCTGCGATCACCACCACATCGGCGGCGAGCATGTCCCCATACTCGTCGATGAAGGCGTCTACGTTCGTCGAGCCGACTTCCTCTTCGCCCTCGATGAAGAGCTTCAGACCCACCGGTATCACACCGTCGAACGCACGAATCGCAGCAGCGTGGAGGACCACCCCGGCCTTGTCGTCTGCCGCTCCACGGCCGTACAGACGGCCGTCGCGCTCGGTCGCCTCGAACGGCAGAGAAGCCCACTCCTCGGCCGGACCGGGCGGCTGCACGTCGTGGTGTGCATATAGCAGCACGGTCGGTGCCCCCGCAGGTCCGTCCATCTCGCCATATACCGCAGGGTGTGCCCCCTCGATCTCGAGGAGGCGAACCCGGGATACTCCGGACTCGCGCAGGAGATCGGCGACGGCCTCGGCGGAACGCCGCACCTCTGCTGCGTCGAAATCAGGAGCCGAGACCGAGGGGATCCGAACCAGCTCCTCGAGTTCTTGCCGGGTTCTGGCGAAGTCGGCGTCGACGGCGGATGCGAGATCCTCATGCATGGGCTGGGAGGCTAGCTGTTGGCCCCGGGTCTCTACACTGCGCTAACGATGCGCGAGCTTCAGCCATACGAGCGACGGTTTTCGGTCGAGGAGGTCGGCGAACTGATCGATCTTGCGGCACGCCTCGACGAGCCGGCGACCTCGGATGGGCTGGTATACGACGACCTGCTGCGGGTGGCCGATGAGGTCGGCATCTCGCCGAAGGCGATCGAACGTGCGGTGGTCGAGGACCGAGCGACCCGCCGCCGAATCACAAAACAGGCGCGCAAGCGGGTTCGCAGACGAATGCGGTTTGTGCGGCACACGATTGT
>CAXMPL010000220.1:0-2502 GCA_964195125.1 uncultured Kiloniellales bacterium
GCCAGTCAAGATCGGTACTGCCCCACCCCGCTCTGACACAGAGCTGCTGATAGTGTTCGGAGCGATGGCAGAGCTTCCCGACGGTGTGGTCACCTTCCTCTTCACCGATGTGGAGGGCAGCACCCGGTTGTGGGAGGACGCTCCCGAGTCCATGATGGGAGCGCTTCGCCAGCACGACGGGGCGATCGAGCGCGCCGCCGCTGACTACAACGGGGTTCCGGTGCGGCCCAGGGGTGAGGGCGACAGCAGATTTGTGGTCTTCTCCCGCGCTTTGGACGCAGTGGAAGCTGCCGCCGAAATGCAACGGCTACTCGCAACGATTGACTGGGCGACACCCCGACCCTTGCGGGTCCGGGCATCAGTGCACACCGGCGCCGCTGATCTGCAGTTGGGTGACTACTACGGCTCGGCAGTGAACCGGGCGGCTCGTCTCCGTGCTATCGCCCATGGCGGTCAAACGCTCATGTCTGGTTCTACCTGGGAGTTGGTGCAAGATCAGCTGCCAAGCGGCGTAACGATCGTCGATATGGGCCCCCACCGCCTCAAGGATCTCTCTCGACCCGAACGTGTCTACCAGCTCAATGTCGAGGGCCTCGACACTACCTTCCCGCCGCTGGCGTCCCTCGATGTCGTTCCCAACAATCTGCCGGTCCAGCTCACCGATTTCATCGGACGCCAATCGGAGCTGGTCGAGACCAAACGTCTCCTAGGCGAGACCAGGCTGCTCACCATCCTGGCACCGGGCGGCACCGGAAAGACTCGTCTTGCTATCCAGGCCGCTGCCGACGTCACCGACGACTACCCCGACGGCGTCTTCTTCGTCGACCTCACGCCGATCACCTCGCCTACGGACATCATCCAGACGGCTGCCGAATCGCTGGGCCTCGGGCTCTCATCGGACGTAGACCTGCAGACCCAGCTACTCACCTACCTCGCCAGCAAACGCCAGCTCCTCCTCTTCGACAACTTCGAGCATGTGAGAGCCGGTGCTCCCATCGTCTTGGCCATCCTGAGGGCCGCTCCACGGGTTTCCGTGGTGGCCACGAGCCGTGAGACGCTCAACGTCACCGGTGAGACGGTGATCACCCTCGCTGGTCTCGAATCGACCTGGGACGGAACCGACGAGGCCCTGCAGACCAGCGGGGTGCGACTCTTCATCGATGCCGCCAATCGGGCCAGACCGGGATTCGCTCTTGGTGCGGATGATCTCGACCCGCTCGCCGGGATCATCCAATCCACCGGTGGGATGCCCCTCGGCATCGTCCTCGCCGCCGCCTGGGTGACGGTGTTGTCCATCGATGAGATTGCGGATGAGATCGCCAAGAGCCTCGACTTCCTAGAGACCGACATGGGAGGAGTCCCCGATCGGCATCGCAGCGTGCGCGCCGTGTTCGACTACACGTGGAAGCTCCTCAGCCCAGAGGAACAGGGCACCTTTGCTGCCCTTTCAGTCTTCCGCGGCGGGTTCACCCGGTATGCGGCGGAAGCGGTGGCGGGAGCATCGGTGCGAGATCTGGCGGCCCTGGTAAACAAGTCCCTTGTGACCCCGAACCCCGACACCGGTCGCTACACCGTCCACGAACTGCTGCGCCAGTACGCCGAGGCCGAGCTGGAGAGAGACCCTGATCGGTACCAGCGTGTCCTCGAGGCGCACGCCACCTACTACAGCGGCGTCAGCGAGGAAGCCTTTGCGCTCGTGGCAGAGAGCAACGAGCCTCTGATGCTGTCGATGGTCGAGCAGGACATTGACAACATCAGGCTGGCCTGGCGACATTGCCTTGGCACCAAGAACGCTGCTCGTGCCCGCAAGATCGTCGGCGGATTGTGGATGCTCTACGAGATCCGGGCTTGGTTGCCGTCGGCAGTGGATCTGTTCGGTGAGGCGCTGGATGCGTTCGATAAGGATTCCGAGGACGAGGCGACGGTCGTCGCGCGAGCGCTCTCGAGTGCGGTGCAAGCATGGTTCTTGGCGCTCCAGAGCCGCCAGGTTGAGGGTGAAGCGGCTACTGCCAACGCAACCGACACCCTACGGGCTACGGCCGATCCCGAGGCGATGTGGATCGCACTGACATGCCGGGCGCTCAATCTCGCCTATATGGGGCAGGACTGGACGGCGGTGGCCGAGGAGGGGATTGTGGTGGGTGAGACCCTCGATGGACCCTTCTGGGCAGCCGCCTTCAAGAACTTCCGAGGCGGTGCTGCACTGATGGCGGGTGACCTCTCCACCGGCAAACGGGTGCTCCTCGAGGGCATGGCCGTCTATGAGCAGCTCGACGAGTACTACTGGATGTCGGCGAACCTCCAGCACCAGGCCCAGATCGCCATCCCGGAGGGCCGGATCGACGATGCCATCGACCTCTTCGGCCGATCCGCCGATCGGGCTCGCCAGATCGGCAGCGCGCGTGTGCTGCAGATGTCCTCGGCGGGCCTCGGCGACGCCAACATGGCCGCCGGGGACTTTGCGGCGGCCGAGACCGCGTACATCGGGAGCCTGGCTACCTC
>CAXMPL010000221.1:0-1503 GCA_964195125.1 uncultured Kiloniellales bacterium
TCGGGGCACGCTCGCCCTCGGGATCATCTACGCCGCCTTCATCGCGGAGGTGTTTCGAGCCGGAATCCAGTCGATCTCAACCGGCCAAAAGGAGGCAGGCGCATCGGTTGGCTTGTCCAAGGGCCAGGTGATGCGATTCATCGTCCTGCCCCAGGCGATCAGGAACGTTATGCCGGCCCTCGGCAACGACCTCATCGCCCTGCTCAAAGATTCGTCGCTGGTTTCGCTGATCGCAGTTCGGGAACTGACTCAAATGACCAAGCTATGGACCGGAAGATCCTTCGCCTTCCTCGAGGGGTATCTGATCCTTACCGGGTTGTACCTGACGTTGACGGTCGGCCTGAGCCTGCTGCTGCGCTGGTATGAAAAGCGGATCTCCGTGCCTGGGTATTGATGAGCGAACGATGACTGTCGCAGCGGTCGTGCCCATCCGGTCGTTCTCGGGGCTGACTCGGCTGGCCGCGGTCTTGCAAACCCATGAGCGCGTTGCCCTGATGCGCAAACTCGCAGGGCGGACCGCCACCGCCATCGCCGAGGCAGGCGCGTCCATCGTCGTCGTGACCGGAGACGACGAGGTTCGCTCCTGGGCATCGGAGAGCGGGTTCGGCCTCGTCGACGAGCCCGATCCTCCGGGTCTCGATGCTGCGGCCGCCGCCGGGACGGCTCGAGCCGATGGGGCATGGATGGTGGTCCACGCCGATCTGCCGGCGATCGCCACGGAGGACATCGATGCGGCAATGTCGCTGCTCGGCAGTCGCTCGGTCCTCGCGCCGTCCCACGACGGGGGCACCAGCTTGATCGCTGGCTCGACGCCGGGGTTCCCGTTCTCGTACGGGGTCGGGAGCTTCCACCGCCATCTCGCCGCGGTGCCGGACGCCGCGGTACTGATCCGTCCCGGGCTCGCTCTCGACCTCGACCGCGCTTCCGATCTCGATGCGATGCAGAGCCTTGGACTCCTGTAAGCCGCTGCCGGAACGTCGCACCCGCACCCATGCTGGCGCCCCCTGACGCCGACACCTCATGATCAGAACTGCTCACTAGGCTGAGGAATCCGATGAGTACTTCCAACGTCGCCATTGTCACCGGCGGTACCGGGTCGGTTGGCAGAGAGCTGCTGCCGCTGCTCGTTCAGCGAAGCTTCAAGATCGGTGTGACCTACCTCGTGCCCGAGGAGGCCACCGAGCTCGAGGCGCAGCTCGACTCCGAGCTCGACGCTTCGGATGACGAGCTGCTGCTGAGCCGGGTTGACGCGTCCGACGCTCGAGCGATGGAGAAATTCGTCCAGGAGGTGGTCGACGCCTTCGGCGGCGTCAACGTGCTGTGCTGTCTCGTCGGCGGGTGGACGGGGGGACGCGACGTCGAAGAGACCGACGACGTCCGGTTTGATCGAATGATCGACATCAACCTCCGGTCGAGCTTCAACGCGGTGCGGGCAACGATCCCTCACCTGAAGAAGCAGGACTGGGGCCGGATCGTGCTCATGGGGAGTCGCCATGCCATCGA
>CAXMPL010000222.1:0-8919 GCA_964195125.1 uncultured Kiloniellales bacterium
CAACGGATCAACAGCTCGCCGATTTCGGCATCCCTAGAGCGACCTCACGGTGGCCCAACATCATGGCGCTGGTGTTTGCGGGATCATTGGTTGGTGCCGTGGCCGGTGTCGGCATCGTCCGCACCGGCAGCGATTCTGACAAGGCATAGGGGTCGAACTCGGAGCCGGTTGCGCCTCACTTGGTCACCTAGGCGACTGCCGGCACGCCAGCATCCGTCCGTCGGCCGAACCCGCGACCCCTGGTAGGTTCGGGGCAGTCGGTTGTGATATCAGAGGGGCTGGCTTGGCGAAACAACGAAAGAGGAAGTCGTCCAAACCGAAGGACCCTGCAAAGGAAGCGGAGAAGCGGGCTCGTCGCGAAGAACGAAAAACCCGCGAAGAGGCCGAGAAGAGAGGTGAGGCACGACGTCGCCGAGTCAGGATGGTGGGCATAGGAGCCGTCGCGGTGCTGATTGCCCTAGTAGTCGGATTCTGGTTGAGCCAGCGCCTGTTTCCTGCCGAGCTAGCCGGCGTCGAGCGACCACCTAACCTGGGTCGAGGACACCTTGCCGCCGGAGAACCTGCCAATTACGCGACCGCTACCCCGACTAGCGGCCCGCACGCAGCATCCAGTCCGCAGTGCGGCATCTACACCCAGCAAATGCCCGCCGAGTTTGCGGTGCACGCACTGGAACACGGCGCGGTCGTTATCTGGTACCGGCACGATCTGGAGGACGAGGTCGTAGCGGCGCTTGGCGAGATCGTCGATGGCTTCGACGACCGGGTGATCCTGTCACCAAATTCCGCGATGACGGATCCAATCGTGGCCACGGCCTGGACCCGGCTAAAACGTTACGAGACAGTGGACCCGGAGATCGAAGAGTTCATCACCACGTATCGCGGCCGGGGTCCAGAACAAGTCAGCTGCCCGTACTGATCGCCCCGCGGGCACGCCGGGTGATGAACAGCGAGTTGGGAGCACGCAGTCTCTGCAGCAGCCTCGGGGGGGGCGTTGATGGGCTCGAACCGCTGGGGTGTAGCGCGGCTCCAGTAGAGACGAAAACCCATTGACGACGTCGGTGCACCTCCTCCTGGACGGGTGACGTTCTGGGCAGTGCTTTCCTCGAGGCTCGGTCGCGGTCGGTGCGAGTATCGTGACGTCCGCATGAAGGGAGAATCCTGGCCAGACGGATTGTCATTGCCGCCAACCGGCTTCCGGTCGCCTGGGTAGACGATGAGTGGCAGACGAGCCCTGGTGGCCTGGTCAGTGCCCTTGTACCGATCCTGCAGGAGCGGCAGGGCTCATGGGTGGGATGGACCGGAGTGGCCGACTTCGCCCCGGACGTGTTCACCCGCGATGGCATCGAGCATCGACCGGTGCCGCTGTCGGAGGTGGAACTGGACGGCTACTACTTCGGTTTCTGCAACGGCACGCTGTGGCCGTTGTATCACGACGCGATTCGCGTTCCGCAGTATCACCGACACTGGTGGGGACCGTATCGCCAGGTGAACCGGCGGTTCGCCGAGGAAACGGCTCGTGCCCTTCACCCCGGCGATGTGGCCTGGGTCCAGGATTACCAGCTACAGCTGGTACCGGGATTTTTGCGCGACCTAAGGGACGACGTCACCATCGGCTTCTACTTGCACATCCCTTTCCCTCCCGTCGAGCTTTTCGCCCGCCTCCCATGGCGAAAGGAAATGCTTCACGGGCTGCTGGGCGCCGACGTCATCGCCTTCCAGACACAGCTCGGCCGTCATAACTTCGCTCGCTGCGCCAAACGGTTCGCCGGTGCGGAAGGGGGCACGAGGCAGTTGCGGATCGACGACCGCATCGTCCGCCTGAAAACTGCTCCGATTTCGATAGACACCCCCAGGTTCATCGAAGCCGCAAAGTCGGCCTCCGTGCAACGGTCAGCAGCCCGTTTGCGTGAGGAGCTCGGGTCCAACCGCAAGGTGGTTTTGGGAGTGGACCGCCTGGACTACACCAAGGGAATCGATGTCCGACTCCGCGCTTTCGAGACGCTCCTCGAAACACATCCCGCCGACGATTTGGTATTCGTCCAGATAGCGGTTCCGTCGCGGGAGGAAGTCGGCGACTACTCGGCTATGCGAGCCCTGATCGAGCAGATCGTGGGGCGGATCAACGGTGACCACGCCCGGCCCGGGCATGTGCCCGTGCACTACCTGTATCGAAACCTGCCCTTCGAGCAGCTCGTCGCCTATTACGCGGCGGCCGACGTGATGACGGTCACCCCGCTGCGCGACGGGCTGAATCTCGTCGCCAAGGAATACGTGGCGAGCCGGGTCAATGGGGATGGAGTGCTTGTGCTCTCTGAATTCGCCGGTGCCGCCAGGGAACTCCAGTCGGCGGTCTTGGTAAATCCTCACGATCTGAACGGCGTAGCAACCTCTCTCGAACAAGCAGTAGCAATGCCGATAGAAGAACAGCGACAACGTATGGAGCGGATGCGGCGTCAAGTCCAAACTCACGACGTATTTGATTGGGCAAAAAAGTGTTTGACGGATCTCAACGCCTGATGCGACCCATGCTCCGATCCGCGGTGGCGGCACCCGTGCTTCTCGTCGCATGTGACTACGACGGGACACTGGCAGCAATAGTGGACGATCCTGCCTCCGCCCACCCGGACGAGCAGGCGATATCGGCACTCCGAGATCTCGCCGGCCTTTCCGATACCTTCGTAGCCGTGATCTCCGGCCGGGCCCGCGCAGACCTGGAGCGCCTCCTTGGTCCCATTCCGGGAGCCTTGGTCATCGGTGGGCACGGCAGCGAGTGGACAGACGCAGCCATCTCACCGCAGGCGGCTGCTCTGGCGTCCCGGCTTGGGGAGGTCGCCGCCGATTTTCCGGGAGCCCGCGTCGAGGCCAAGCCATCCGGCGCCGCTTTCCACTATCGACATGTTGACCCTGGTGCGGCGGACGACGCCGCCCGGTCAGCGGTTGCCGCGGCCACGAAACTGGCCACGAGAGTCGTCCATGGCAAGCGCGTGGTCGATTTCTCCACAGCGGATGCCGACAAGGGATCGGCGCTCGAGCAACTCCGACAAGACATCTCCCCGGACGTGACCATGTACATCGGAGACGACGTAACCGACGAAGACGCCTTCTCGGTACTCGGCCCCTCCGATGTGGCCATCAAAGTCGGAGAGGGCGCCACCGCGGCACAATGGCGGATACCAAGCCAGCCGGAGGTCTCGTCCTTGCTCGAGGAACTGAGCGCATGGCGCAGCACCAGGGGCACGGGGTTTCCGGCTCTCACGCCAAGGAATTTCGACGCCGTCCTGTTCGATCTGGATGGTGTCCTCACCGAGACGGCCTCGATCCACGCCGCGGCATGGCGCGAGATGTTCGACCGCTTCCTCCGCCACCGCGCAGGGGACGAAGGGAAGGCCTTCGTCCCCTTCGACATCGACTCCGACTACCGGGCATACATCGATGGAAAGCCCCGATATGACGGGGTCCGAAGTTTCCTGGCAAGCCGCAGCATCGAGCTCGCAGAGGGTGAGGTGAGCGATCCGACAACCGCTAATACCGTCACCGGTTTGGGCAACCGAAAGAACCAATTGGTGGCTGAGTTGATCGAGAGCCACGGCGTCGAGCCCTTTCCTGGAGCGGTTCACCTCGTTGAGGCGCTCAGGGAGCGGGGCGTCAAGACCGCAGTGGTATCGTCGAGCGCCAACACCGAGACCGTGCTGGGTGCCGCGGGGATCGCTCACCTGTTCGATACCCGCGTAGACGGGGCGTTAGCAGCTGAATTGGGATTGCCCGGCAAGCCCGCTCCGGACACGTTCCTGGAAGCGGCCAGGCGTCTCGATGCTTCTTCCTGGCGGGCTGTTGTCGTCGAAGACGCGATTTCAGGAGTTCAGGCGGGCCGATCGGGTGGATTCGGCCTGGTCGTCGGTGTCGGCGCCGGGGAACATGCGGAGGCTCTGTTGGACAACGGCGCAGATGTCGTCGTCGCCGACCTCGCCGAGCTGCTCGCTATGGAGAAGTCCCCATGATCCCGCGCCCATTTCGTTGGCTGCCCGAGCGCGATTTTCCCGCAGACCAGTGGCGGCTCATCGAGCGCGGCCATCACGACGATGTCGTCGGGCGTACCGAGAGCCTGTTCGCCCTCAGCAATGGCTACCTGGGAATCCGTGGCGCCTACGACGAGGCCCGGCCGGCACATCAACGCGGGACTTTCATCAACGGATTCCATGAGACGTGGCCTATCGTGTACGCCGAAGACGCATATGGTTTCGCCCGCAACGGGCAGACGATCATCAACGCTCCGGACGGGACGATCACACGCCTGCAGGTCGACGACGAGCCTCTGTTCCTGTCTCCCGCAGCAGATCTGGTTCAGGCCGACCGGATTCTGGACATGCGGAACGGGGTCCTGGAGCGGGAACTCGTGTGGCGGACCCCGCTGGGAAAGCTGGTTCGGGTCCGATCCCAGCGACTGGTATCGCTGAGGCATCGTCACCTGGCGGCCATCTCATGGGAGGTCGAGGTGGAGAACGCCGAGGCAACCCTCGTGGTCACGTCCGAACTCTTCAACCACCAAGACGCCCGGTCGGTCGACGAGCCGACCGTCTTCGACCCGCGCCGGGCGAAGGGCATGCAACATCGGGTCCTCGACCCCGCGCTCCAGGAGCTGGCAGGCGGCCGCATTGTGATGGGGTACGTGGCGCACAACAGCGGTATGACCCTGGCCTGCGGCGTCGAGCACGTCGTTTCCCCAGAGTGTGATTATCAGATAACGAGCGACAGCACTGAGGATCTCGGCACGGTCGCCTTCACGATTCATGCCAAGCCGGGCATCCCGTTTCGGATGACGAAGCTGTTGGCCTATCACAACTCGACGAGTGTCCCCCCGAGCGAACTTGCCGAGAGAGTCAACCGAACCCTCGACGGGGGCGCGGACTCCGGATTCGAACGCCTGGTTGAGCGGCAGCGCGTCGACCTGGACGAGATCTGGAACCGCGCCGACGTCCGCGTCAGCGGGTCCGACCGTCTCCAGCAGGCGATTCGCTGGAACCTGTTCCAACTCATCCAGCACACGGCCCGTGCCGAGGTCGCCAGCATCCCGGCGAAGGGACTCAGCTCCCAGGCCTATGAAGGGCACTACTTCTGGGACGTCGAGATATTCGCTTTCCCATTCCTGCTCTACACCCAGCCCCACATCGCCCGTGACTTTCTGAGGTTCCGCCACAGCCTCCTCGACCGGGCTCGGCAACGGGCCGCCGAAGTGAACCAAGTAGGCGCTCTTTTCCCATGGAGGACCATCAACGGTGAAGAGGCTTCGGGATACTTCCCCGCAGGCACCGCGCAATACCACATCAACGCTGCGGTGATGCACGCAATCAAGCGCTACGTCGAAGTCACCGGCGATGAGGAGTTCCTCGCCGACACCGGCGCGGAGTTGCTCCTCGCCACCGCCCGGTTCTGGTATGACCTTGGGTTCTTCGACGAACAAGGCCGCTTCCACATCCACGGAGTGACCGGGCCCGACGAGTACACGGTGATAGTGGACGACAACGTCTACACCAACCTGATGGCGCAGATGCACCTTCGTTATGCCGCCGACGTCCTGGAATGGCTGAAGGCCGAGAATCCGGACCGCCACTCCGTGCTCATCGGCTCGGCGAAACTCACGGACGGCGAGGCGGGCAGGTGGCGCTCGGCCGGTGACAGCATGTATGTGCCATACGACCCAGAACGAGGCATCAACCCTCAGGACGAGACCTTCCTGGACAAACAGCCCTGGGATCTCCAGGCAACGCCGAGAGACCGCTTCCCACTATTGCTGTTCTATCACCCGCTCGTGATCTATCGCCATCAGGTTCTGAAGCAAGCCGACGTGGTTCTGGCCATGTTCCTCCGCGGCGGTGAGTTCTCCCCAGAGTTGAAAAGGCGAAACTTCGAGTACTACGACAAGCTGACGACTGGAGATTCCTCGCTGTCGGCTTCGGTGCAGAGCATTGTGGCCGCTGAAGTGGGGCTCCATGACAAGGCGTGTGAGTATTTCAAGTACGCCGTCTACGCCGACCTCGCCGACATCCACGGCAACGGTGACGACGGCGTCCACCTTGCCTCGGTTGGAGGCGTCTGGATGAACCTGGTGTATGGCTTTGCGGGTATGCGCGACTACGAGGGGCGCCTCACCTTCGATCCGCAGCTTCCCACCGAGTGGCCGAGTCTCGCCTTCTCACTGACCGTAGAGGATCGTGTTCTCGATGTGGGAGTCACCCGCGATCGCATTCAATTCGAGGTCAGGGACGGCGACGACCTGACGGTCTGGGTCAGGGACAAGGAGATCAAGGTGATTTCCGGCGAACCCATCACGGTCGAGCTCTAGCGCCTTGGTCCAGGCCGTCGATGCCCACACGTGTGGTCGGGCCGGGTCGGCCGGCCGCACGGGTCGCTGGCGGCGGCCCGGGGCGGCACCCCTCGGTCAGGGGACCACCTTGGCACGTTCGGTCTCTGTCGCGACCACGAGCAGCCGCACCTGGACCGGTGACGACAGATACTTGGCCACATGCTCAGCGATGGACTCAACCGATGGCACCGCTAGGGAACTCACCACGACGATATCGACCTCGGTGATGCCGTTTTCGATCACGACCTCGACATCGATCACCTCGGCGGCGGTGCCATCCTCCGCCACGTAGTCCTCGACGACAACCGTCACCTCTTCGGTCGGGTCGGAGGGCGGGAGCACGTTCCCACGACCAAACTGCATTGGAAGCACCACGATGATGGCGGCGATGGCTGCCCACCCAATCCCCCGCAGAACCGACGGGTGACCCTTCAACGGATTGCGGCCGGGAACAAAACCGGCGGCGAGGAAAACGACCGAGGCGGCGATCACGATGCCAACCACGTTGGCGAGGAAGAGGAGCATGGCCCCAACGGCCAGTTGCCATTCCGTCAGCTGAAGTGTGATGCCGACGACCGCCAGCGGTGGCAACAGCGCCACGGCAACCGCTACGCCTGTCAGGGCTTCTGCGGCGTGCCGTCTGACCTGCCCATATGCGCCTGCCGCGCCTGCAGCAAGCGCGATCCCGAGATCGAGCAGGTTCGGAGATGTACGCGCCAACAACTCGGCCGGGAGCGGATCCGTGTGGCCGGGGACGACAAACGAGATCACCGCCGCCAGGACAACCGCGAGCACCGATCCGACCGCCACGAGCAGCACCCGGCGGATGATGCGAAGCGGCCACCCCATAACGATCGCCGCTGCGGCGCCCAGGACCGGGAACATGAGGGGGGCGACGAGCATGGCCCCGATCACCACCGCCGTCGAGTCGGCCAAGATCCCGAGCACGGCGATCGCCGTCGACAGCATCATCAGCGAAGCGAACCGAGTGAAGAACTGGCGGCGCGACACTCCTTGGGGGAACAATCGACTGATGACTTGACGTCGCTCGATGTCGTGCAGCGGTTCGCGGCCCTGCCAGAGCCGCTTGATACCAAACCATGCGCGCCGGATCAATCCAGTCGAACTGGGTCCTGGCTCGAGCCCTGGAGGATCGCGTGGCCGATCGTCAACAAGTGCGATAGGTCACCCTTGGGATTGGCCGCCCACCCACGCAAACATCTTGACCGCGATCCACACCTATCACCCCTGGCCCACTTGATCAAGGTGACCCATCATGAGCCATTCGGGGATAAGAATGCGTTAACTGAGCGTGAATCGATCGATAACTCGCATAAGGGACTAGTTATCGGCCACAACGCGTCACGTGGGCTGCGATACTTGGCGTACCGCCCGGCGGGAGGAGACAGACATGGCTGAGCACCTTGTCGGGACCGTCAGCCACTACTGGGGCAAGTTGGAAGTTGCGGGCATCGAGTTGTCCGCTGCGCTCGAGGTCGGCGACACGATCCATATCCTCGGCCATACCTCCGACTTCACCCAGACCGTCGACTCGATCCAAATCGAGCAGGAGACCGTCGAGTCAGCGAAGGCGGGCGATTCCATCGGCGTCAAGATGAAGGAACGGGCACGCGTCAACGACCAGGTTCTCGGGGTGACGCCCGACTGATCCTCGGTCGCTTTGGGCCGGCGTACCCGGCCGCGGGGGCCACGGCAAGGACGCACGCCTCAGACTTGGATCGGTTTTGTACCTGCTCTCCTTGTCTTTCCGGTCAGTTCGCCCCGGAGTCATGCTCGGCGAGCCAGCGGCCGACGACATGCTGGGCGTCGACGGGCTGTCCATCAAACTACGCGGGCGCTGCGATCCTCCCCGGCGGGCATGTGAGTCTTGGCCCAGGTGGCGAAGTCGGTGGACGGCTTGGTGGACACCTGGTTGGCGAGTGCGATCTTGTTGTCCGCGTCGGGACCGAAGTAGGTGTACTCCTCGAAGTACCCAAACATATCTCGGATGCCCCAGGGATCCTCTGTTGCCTCCGAGTACGCCAGGTCGTGGCCCTGGCTCCTCAGGGTGTCGACGATGTCATTCCAACTCATGAGCCCGCCGGCGAGGGACAGGTGTTGTCCGCGTCCGACCTCGTCTGGGTGCTCGAACGCCCCGGCGACGACGTTTCCTAGCTCAGTGATATCGCCCATGTGGATGCCCCGTGCGTCCGGCCTCATCGGCACCGACCACGTAGGGGTTCCGCCGGGTCCGGGTTGCGGGACATACATCGGTCCGGCGAGGTTCTGGTAGTAGAACGGCGGTTCTACGAACGTGAACCACGTGAAGCCGGCAGCTTCGACGACCTGATTGACCCTTGCCTTGTTGGTGAAGTGGGCAACGTTGAACGCACCGTTGGAGATCTCCGCGACGTTGGGAAGGGTCGACCAAATGAAATGGTCGACGCCTGCGACCATGGCCGCCTCCACCGCGGATGTGCCTTGGGCGACTTCGTCGGTATCGGGAGCCGCAAACGAGTTGGTGTTGGCGAATACGCCGTAGGCGCCCTCGAATGCCG
>CAXMPL010000223.1:0-2534 GCA_964195125.1 uncultured Kiloniellales bacterium
AAGCTGGTTGCGAGCAAGCTCACCCTGGTTGCTCCCCGGCTGTGGGCCGACCTCGTCGCGGTCGGCGCGAGTCGGCGGCGGTGGCAACTCGATGGGCTCTCCGGGGCAGATCTGGCATTGCTGGAACGGGTGGCCTCGGCCTCCGACCCCATCCTCCTCGATCGTCCGGAGCTGAGAGCGGCGGGCAAGCGCCTGGAGGAGAGGCTCATGGTGACCTCAGAAGGGATGCACACCGAGGACGGTCATCACCTCAAGGCGCTCACCTCATGGGAGGCGTGGGCCGGCGACCAACGGGTGATGGGACCGCTCCCGGATCCGGACGTGGCCGCGGCACGTTTCGAGGCCATCGTGGAAGGATGGGAACCCGGAACCGCCGCCCTCCTCCCCTGGCGCGACTGACCCACCGACGGGCGCACCAGAGAATTCGGTAGGGTCACCGCCGTGCTTCCACTCGACGAGCGCTGGTACCGGCGGCTGCTTGGGTACGCCTTCCCGATCGGGCTTGCTGCCGGGGTGCTTGCCCTCCTCTATATCGCGGTGACGGAGACCGGGAGCGGTCTGTTCTTCGATGACGCCGGCACTGATTGGTGGTCGGGCGAGTGGTGGTGGATCCCGCTGATCGCCGCCGGCGGGCTCGCCGTCGCCGCCCTTCGTCGCTGGTTGGCGGTCCCGGAAGAGGTGCCTGGAGCCATAGCGTTTGCCCAACAGGCATGGGTCGACCCCGCCAGTGGCCCGCGCCTGGTCCTGGTGTCGGCTGTGTCCCTGGTGGTTGGCGCCAGTCTTGGACCATCGTTCGGGCTGATCCTGATGGGTGGTGCGCTGGGTTCCTGGATCGTTTCCCGAATGGGTTTCGACGAGGGCGAAGCCGAGCACGAGTACGCGCTGACCGGGATGGCGGGGGGCTTGGGATCGGCGTTCAGCGCCCCGCTGTTTGCCGTCGTGCTCACCACAGAATTGTCTCCCACCGAAAAGGGCCGGTATGTGGCGGCGTTCATCCCCCAGCTGATCGCAGCGACACTCGGATTCGTCGTCTTCTTCGGAGTCACCAGTCGCACGCTCTTGGACGCCTACCAGGTTCCCCCGTACACGTTCGAGTTCGTAGATCTACTGGTCGGGCTGCTGCTCGGTGTATTCGCCGCGATGACTCTCGGCGCCGTCGTGGCCATCAACGTCGCGGTGGTGCGGGCCGCGGCCCTTATCACCAGCCCTTTGCTGCGCGGGTTGATCGGTGGGGCGCTGGTGGGTCTCATCGCCGTGGCGCTGCCGTTGACCCTTACCTCGGGGAGCGCACAGCTGGGGACCGTCATCAAGAACGCCAGCGTGTTCAGCGTCGGGTTTGTGGCTGCGGTGCTCGTCGCCAAGATCCTCGCCGTCTCGCTGAGTCTGTCCTCCGGCTTCCTCGGGGGCAACGTCTTCCCGATGATCTTCATCGGTGGAACGGCCGGGGTCTTGGTCCATCTCCTCATCCCCGACATACCGCTATCGCTCTCGGTGGCGGCGATGATGGCGGCCGTTCCCGGCGCGTTCCTCAACGCACCGCTGAGCCTGACGTTGATCGCAGCCGCCACGGTTGGGCTCGACGCCCTCGCCGTCATCCCGGTGACGGTGGCGGTGGTCACCGCCTACCTCTTCCTTTCGGTCGTCAGGTATCTGGCAGCGCGCCGCGCCGAAGCATCAGCTCGGGCGTAACGTTCCGATCGGTGTCCACGGCGGTGGGCTAGACCCCGCGGTTGGCGATAGCCGTCTCGCTGTACGGCTCGATCATGATGCACTCGCCAGGGCACTCCTCGGCGGCCTCGATCACATCGTCGATCTGAGCATCCGGCACCCTGGCGACACCGCGAGCACCCTCCGGGCCGTGGCCTGGGGCGTCCTCGGCGTCGAAGAAGAGGTCGGCACCAAAGTGATTGGCCTGCTCCTTGACCGTCCACAACCCATCGTCGCGGCCGATGAAGACATCGGGTGCGATCTCCTCACAGATGCCGTCCCCGGTGCACAGATCCTGGTCGATCCACACCATCAATTTCGTTGCTGTGGCCATTCTCGGTCCTTAGGTCAGCAGCTCGAGCCCCTGCGTATAATGCGCAAGGCCCTCGACCTGACGGATGTACTGCGGTCCTCTCCGGAACCGCTCTCCGATCTCATCGTGGCTCTCTCCTTCGGCGCGGAGGGCCAGCACTCGCCGCCCCAGAGCGGTCGGCGATCGTCGCACCGGCCGGGCCGTGCGTGGGATCTCGGTCCACACGATCACCCTCTCGACGTGGCCAGGACTGCGATCGATGCGCCGGGCGATCTCGTCGATATGCACCCCTTCCTCTCGCATAGCGAGAACCCGGCGCTCTACC
This sequence comes from uncultured Kiloniellales bacterium, assembly GCA_964195125.1. Lineage (GTDB taxonomy): Bacteria > Actinomycetota > Acidimicrobiia > Spongiisociales > UBA5794 > JACZST01. The sequence goes on from CAXMPL010000223.1 coordinate 2,346, forward strand.
GGACGCAGCATGGCGGGCTCGGTCATACGGCTCTCCTCGTGTCTCCAGCTAACGGTAGCGGGCCCGTGGTTTGTTGTGGCGCCCGATTGTTCCTGCGTGGATATGCGCACCATGGTGCGGTTTTCTACGCAAGAACGGGAGGCGCCGACCGCCCACGGCTCCACTGCTACTCTCGGACGGTGACCACCG
>CAXMPL010000224.1:0-2303 GCA_964195125.1 uncultured Kiloniellales bacterium
GGCAGCGAGCAGCTCAGCGCACCAGAAGCGGAGCGGGAGCGGGTCGCCATCGGGCTGCGCCTTGCCGCGGGGGTCGAGGCAGGAAAGCACGGCCTTCGGTTCCTAGAAGGCGCTGAGGGCCAGCGGCATCTAGCGGCGGGAACCGTTACCAAACAAGGAAACCGGATCGTCGTCGAGCGGCCCCTGCTGACCGATGCGGTGGCGAGGGAGACGCTGTCAGTCTCTCCCTGAGACTGCTAAATTGCCCATCAGATGCTCGCCGACCGCAAATCCAGGATCCTGCAGTCTCTGGTGGAGGAACACATCCGAACCGGCGCTCCGGTGAGCTCGCAGGCCATCCTCAAGCATGGATCCCTCGACGTCTCCAGTGCCACCATTCGCAACGAGCTTGCGACGCTCGAGTCGTACGGATTCGTCACCCAACCCCATACCTCCTCGGGACGGGTGCCTACCCGTCAGGGGTACCGGTACTACGTCGACCATTGCTCTCCTGGGCATCTCAGGGTGGCGACTCACGCTCGAATCGAGGCGTTCTTCGCCGACGTTCACCGCGAGGTTTCGCGGTTGCTCAAGGAGACCTCAGGCCTGCTCACCGACCTGACCCGCCTTCCGGCCGTGGTCATCGGCCCCGAGCGTGACGTCAGTGCCTTGCACGCCGTGCATCTGGTGCGCCTTGGCGGGTCGGCGGTACTGGTGGTGACGGTTGCCGAGAGTGGTGGAGTGACCCAACAGATCGTTTCTCTCGAGTTCGAAGCGTCGGACGCACAGCTCGCAGAAGCGGAGAGGGTCATGGAGGACGTCTACGGCGGGCGGGCCCGCTCGGAGGTCGGCAATGATGAGCGGCTGACCGCGACTGATGTTCCCGATGTGGTGCGCCGCATCATCGCCCCCGTTCACGAGGAGCTGCAGGAGATGCAGTCATCGGGCCGCGACCTGTTCGTCGGCGGGACCAGCCAGCTCGCCGAGCTGTGGGCCGACCTCGCCGTTGTGCAGGAGGTGCTTGGGCTTCTCGAACGCGAGGCTGAGCTCCAGCGTATGTTGAGCGACTCGATCGAAGGAACATCCGTCCGCATCGGGGAGGAGCTCGGCGATGAGATGGATGTCGCCATCGTGAGTGCCCCATTTGGCTCCGATCAAAGCGGACGCTTGGCAGTGATCGGGCCGATGCGGATGGACTACCGCAGGGCGATCCGGATCGTCGAGGAGGTAGGCGAGGGGCTTGAGGAGAGTCTGGGCACCGACCATGGTGACGATGGGTGAGGGACTACTACCAGCTCCTTGGTGTTGATCGCTCGGCGTCGCAGGAAGAGATCAAGCGGGCGTTCCGCCGTCTCGCCCGCGAGACCCACCCTGATGCCAATCCTGACGATCCGACGGCCGAGGTTCGATTCCGGGAGATCGCCGAGGCCTACGAGGTCCTGTCTGACCCAGCCAGCCGCGCTCGTTACGACCGTGGCGAGGCGTTCGTCGGGGCCGACCTGTTCTCTCAGTTCGGTGGGCTCGACGACATCCTCCAGCAGTTCTTCGGCGGCAGCTTCGGATTCGCAGGCCGCCGCACCGGTCCCCACCCCGGCCCCGACGTCGGAGTCGCCATGTCCTTGACCCTCGAGGAAGCGGCTTCCGGAGTGAGCCGGCCGATCAGCTTCAGTACTGCGACCCACTGTCCCCGATGCTCGGGTGAGGGTGCCGAGCCCGGCCATCCTGCGACCATATGCCCGAACTGTGGTGGTGCCGGAGCGGTGCGGGTGGCCAGAGACTCATTCCTCGGGCGGATCTCCACGGTGGCCCAGTGCCCTCAGTGTGCGGGTTCGGGACGCTTTATCGAGGTTGCGTGTGTTGAATGCGCCGGCGCCGGTCGTATCGATACCGAGCGGTCGGTTACCGTAGAGGTGCCTGCCGGCATCGATGACGGAGCCAGACTTCGCCTCGTCGGCCGTGGCGGGGCTGGTGACATCAGCGCTCCGGCCGGCGACGTCTACGTGAAGGTGTCTGTCGCCGCCGACGACCGGTTTGAGCGGGCAGGGGACGAGCTTCATCACATCGCTGAGATCGGTATCAGCGAGGCGGTGTTCGGTACCACCGTCGACGTGCCACTCATCGGCGGCGGCTTCGAAGCGATGGAGATTCCCGCCGGGTGTCAGCCAGAGACGGTGTATCGGTTGGCCAAGCAAGGAATGCCGCGACTGCGCCGCCGGGGGAGAGGCGATCTATTCGTTCATGTCGGTGTGGTGGTTCCCACCGAGCTTTCCGACGAGCAGGAGGCGCTGCTCCGAACCTACGCGGAGCTTCGCGACGAGTCACCG
>CAXMPL010000225.1:0-13071 GCA_964195125.1 uncultured Kiloniellales bacterium
GTATTACGACCCGAATCGGGCAGACACGATCGAGACCCTTCCGGAGGTGCCGCTAGAGGCCCGCAAAGAGGATGCCGATCGACAGGAAGGCGGCGAAGACGAGTTGCAGACGGGCGGTTCCCTTGAGCACCTCGATGAGCGCGGGTGGAGAGGTTTTGGTGAAGATCGACCGAATCAGCACGCCCGCCCGTGGAATGGCGACCAGGGCGAGCAACGACCAGGTGGGAAGAATGTCGATCTCGACCGCCAGCGCAATGGTCACGAAGGCTACCGCGATCAATCCCGCATACAGCCAGCGGGTGGCATCTCTGCCCATGATCACGCTGAGCGTCCGTTTCCCGGCCGCCCTGTCGGTGTCGACGTCGCGAACGTTGTTGGCAACGAGGATCGCCGCGGCGAGCAGTCCCATCGCGACCGCCGCCCACCACGCGTCCGCCGGTGCCGTTCGGTCGTAGACGTATCGAGTGCCGACGGTGGCGACGAGCCCGAAGAAAACGAACACGAATACCTCGCCGAGCCCGTAGTACCCGTACGGCACCGGTCCGCTCGTGTATCCAATGGCAGCAATGATTGACAAAACCCCGATAACCAGGATCACCCAGCCACCCAGCCAGATCAGGTACAGGCCGGCGAAGGCTGCAAGCCCGAACGCGGTGGCGATCCCTCGCTTCATCTGCCGGGGGGTGAGCAGTCCGGAGGCCACCGCCCGCGGCGGCCCGACCCGGTCCTCGGTATCGGCGCCACGAGCGGCGTCGGCCAGATCGTTGGCAAAGTTGACCCCGACCTGGATGGCGAGTGCCGCAAACAGGATCACCAAGAATGCATCCCAGCGGAAGGCGTCGTCCGCCGCTGCCAGCGTGCTCCCGACCAACACTGGGCCGACGGCAGCGGTGAGGGTCGCCGGCCGTGCGGCGAGAATCCAGGGGTTCACGCGAGTCGCGAGTCGCGAGTCGCGAGTCGCGAGTCCGGCCCTGAGGGAGCCCCCCTCCCCAGCCTGCGGCCGGTACCCCTGTCAAGTTGGGTGATGTGGCCCGGGACTACCGATGCTTTCTTGCTTGCGTCTTGCGAGTTGCGACTCGCGACTTCTAAAAGTGCCACGGAAACCGGGAGTAGTCCTGGTCCCGCTTCTCGAGGAAGGCGTCGCGTCCCTCCCTGGCCTCCTCGGTGGCGTAGGTGAGGCGGGTAGCTTCGCCGGCGAACAGTTGCTGGCCGACAATGCCGTCATCCTGGAGGTTGAGCGCGAACTTGATCATGCGCTGAGCCGTCGGGCTCTTGGCGACGATCTCTGACGCCCATTCCAGGGCGACCCTCTCCAAGTCCTCATGGTCGACGACGGCGTTCACCATCCCCATCTCGAATGCATCCTGTGCCGAGTAGTCCCTCCCAAGAAAAAAGATCTCTCGCGCCCGTTTCTGACCGATCTGACGGGCGAGATAGGCAGAGCCGTACCCGCCGTCGAACGAGGCGACGTCGGCATCGGTCTGCTTGAACACGGCGTGCTCCTTCGAGGCGATGGTCAGGTCACAGACGACGTGCAGGCTGTGGCCGCCACCGACTGCCCAGCCCGGCACTACCGCGATCACCACCTTCGGCATGAACCGAATGAGCCGTTGCACCTCGAGAATGTGCAGCCGACCCAGGCGCCCAGAGTCGACGCCCTCGTCGTCTTCGTATTGGTACCCGTCTGGGCCGCGAATCGACTGGTCTCCCCCGGAGGAGAATGCCCAGCCACCGTCCCTTGGCGAGGGACCGTTGCCGGTCAGCAGGACGCAGCCGACGTCCGAGGTCATCCTGGCGTGATCGAGGGCAGCGAACAGCTCATCGACGGTGTGGGGGCGAAAGGCGTTGCGCAGCTCCGGCCGGTCGAAGGCGACCCGCACCGCTCCAACATCCTTGGCCCGGTGGTAGGTGATATCGGTGAACGCGAAACCGTCGACGGGGTCCCACGCATCGGGGTCGAAAAGCTCAGAGATCACGGGCCGATACTGTAGTGAGTGATGACAAACCCCCCGATGCCCGACTGGGTCCGTGATCGCGCCACCGAGACACCGGACGCCGCTGCCCTCGTTTTCGCCGGAGCGGTAACAACCTACGCCGAGCTCAACGAGGCCGCCGATCGATCGGCAGAAGAATTGCGATCGAAGGGTCTCGGTGCCGGGTCGCTGATGCGATTCCCTGCCGTTGCCGTGCCGGAGACGGTGGTATTGATCACAAGCGCGCCGCGCATCGGAGCGACGCTCGCTCCATTTGGGCCCTTGCAACCTCAAGGCGAGCTGGACGGCGCCGAACGCGTCTACGCCGTCGTGACCACCTCCGGGTCGTCCGGCAACCCGAAGGGCGTGATCCTCACGCCGGACAACATCGTTGCGGCGGTTGCTGCTTCACAAGCCCACCTGAGCAACGACGCCTCTGATCGCTGGCTGCTCTGTCTTCCGCTCTTTCACATCGCCGGTCTGTCGGCCGTGTGGCGGTCGCTGGCAGCGGGCGGCTCGGTGCTAATCCACGACCGGTTCGACGCCGTGGGCGTCGCCGCGGCGTTGAAGGCTGGTGAGGCCTCCGTGGTCAGTCTGGTCCCCACGATGCTGCATCGCGTGCTCGACGCCGATCCCGGCCCGTATACGGGCCTAAAAGCGGTGCTCCTCGGGGGCGGCCCCGCAGGTCGAAGCCTGGTCGAGCGCGCATTGGATGCAGGCCTCCCTGTGCTTCCAACGTATGGAACCACCGAAACGACATCCCAGGTAGCAACAGTCGCCCCGAGCGAAGAACACGAGGCGTCCGGCACTGTTGGGCGTCCGCTCGATGGGATGACGGTGAGCTTCGACGACGGTGAGATCGTGGTCGAAGGTCCTGCCGTGTCCCCCGGTTACCTGGGAGAGCGGCCGAGGACCGGCCCGCATCGGACTCACGACCTCGGCTATCTCGACGACAACGGTCGGCTGGTGGTGACCGGTAGGAAAGACCACATCATCCTGACCGGCGGGGAGAAGGTCGTCCCACAGTTCGTCGAGGCCGTGCTCGCAGCATTTCCGTCGATCCGCCGCGCCGTCGTGGTTGGTGTCCCCGACCATGATTGGGGCGAGGCAGTGGTCGCCGTGGTCGAAAACGACGTTCTAGACGAGCCAGCCCTGGCGGCGCGGGCGCGGGCAGCGCTTGCCGCCCACCAGGTGCCGAAGCGCTGGGTGCGGGTCGATGCCCTTCCCGAACTGCCAAATGGGAAAATCGATCGCGTGGCGGTTGCATCGATGCTCGGCGAGGTATCCGGAGACGGTTGAGCGCTATTCGCCAACCACCGCCTCGATGAACACGTCCGTCTGCCGGTCGTAGACGTCGGTGGCAAGGGCCAGCGACCGCAGCTCATTGCGCCGTCTTTCGGCACGGTCGATGAGTACGTACCGGTCACGTCGATCGGGGAGCATGTCGATGTTGTCGTCGCAGAATTGGATGAAGACGGTGTGGTCGTGCTCCAGCCCTAGGTAGTCACCGAGTTCGGTGAGCGAGGAGACCAGGGCCTCGTCCGAGCCGAGCGCCTCCAGTTGATAGCGCAGGTACTTGACCCGCTTCCGCCATGCGTGGAACGCCGCGGCATGGCCGGTGGCCGCCGCTGTCTCGATCTCTTCACGTCCGCTGCCATAGGTACGTGCTATACCGGCGGCTATCGCCCCGGCAGTGAGGCTCCCGGGGTCCGGCCACCGTCGACGCGCCCTCACCAGCATGCGCCGCACTTCCTCGATCGGTCCTGTCGACAGTTCGCCGACAGCGGCTTGGTGATGGGCGGTGATGAAGGCTGCCGCCGAGTCCCAGCCTGCGCTCGATTCCAGCGATTCCAGCGTCTGGGTGAGCACGAAGGCGTCCCGCGCCTGAGCTAGCAACAGCCCGATCTGACGAAGGTCGGCGTCCTCGCTTCGATACAGATCCTTGTCGATGCCGTCCCGGATCAGCCGGAGATGAGCCCGCAGCCGTTTCACGCCCTTGCGGGTGGCGTGCACCGAATCGTCGATGTCTTCTGGCAGGACGAGGGCCGCAATGAGTTGGTCGAGGCGGGCGATCTCGGCCTGGTGGAGAGCCGGCACGAGCCTACGACCGAAGCAGGCCGAGGTGTTCGAGGTAGGCGTCGGCCGACGGCTCCCGTCGAAGGAAGGCCCGGAGATGGTCGATAGCGTCCCGCGAATATCCTCGCGCCAGCACCTCGTCGCGGTAGCGCCTCCCAACCTCTGGGCTGAGCACACCTTCCTCGGCGAACACGGAGAACATGTCGTCGCCATACACCCTCGCCCACTGATAGCCGTAGTAGCCAGCGTCATAGCCGCCCATGAGATGGCCGAAGCAGGCGGCGAAGTGGGTGCCCTCGTGGAACGGCAGAAGCGAGTAAGCGAACGCCTCCCGGTAGGTCTGGTCGACGTCGAGGTCCTCGGTTCCTGAATGCAGCGCCAGATCGAATTTCCCCAGATACACCTGGCGCAGCGTCGTCAAACCTTCGTTCTGGTCTCTGGCCTGGACCATACGCTTCACCAGATCGTCTGGGATCCGCTCGCCCGTCTCGTAGTGGCGGGCCAGCCGGCCGAGCACCTCCGGCTCCCACATCCAATTCTCCATGATCTGCGATGGGGCCTCGACGAAATCCCACTCGGTGTCGTAGCCGGCAAAACGGGGATGGTCGACCTCGGTCAGGCAGAAGTGGAGGACGTGGCCGAACTCGTGAAACAGCGTCAGTGCCTCGTCGTGTTTGAGCAGGGAGGGACTGTCCGGCCCTAGTTTGGTGAAGTTGGCAACGACCGCCGCAACCGGTGGCCGCACCGACCCATCCCGGCGACGAACCCGCCCCATGATGTCGAAGCAGGCGGCGTGTCCGTACTTCCCATCCCTTGGGAAGAGATCGAAGTAGAAGTAGGCGATCGGCTCGTCACCGCCTGCGTTGTAGATCTCGTACAACCCCACGTCCTCGTGCCAGGCCATGGCGTTGTTCGTCTTGCGATACTCGAGGCCGAACACGTCACCGGTGATCTCGAGCATGCCGTCGATGACGCCGTCGAGGGGGAAGTAGTCGGCGACTTCGTTCTGGTCGATGCCGTAATCACGTTTGCGTTGTTCGGTGTGGTAGTAGGCCCAGTCCCAAGCCTGGATCGGTGCCTCGCCGATGTCGTGGGCGGCGAGGTCTTGGAGTGTCGCCAGCTCGCCGTTGCCCCGCACGGTGAGGCCGGGGACGATCGATTCGTAGAGATCGTCGACCGACGAGAGATCGGCCATCTTCACCTCAATCGAGTATTCCGTCCACGTGTTGTAGCCGAGCAGGAGCGCGATCCGGCGTCGAAGCTCGATCCCCTCCTCGATCAACGGCATGTTGGCCTCCGCAGCCCGATTCCAGAACTTGAACTGGAGCCGCTGCCTCAGGTCGCGCCGCTCCGCTTCCTCGACGAACGGGATGTAGTCCGGGTAGGCCATCGACACCCGGTAGGTGCCGGGCTCGGATCCGGGAGCGAGCCGCTCGATATACGACTCGGTGAGGCCGGCGAGATCCTCGAGTGTCATGTCGATGCCGTCGTCCCATTCGTCGAGGTTGCTGCGATAGGCGACCTGGACCTCGATCAAACGCTGCCTGAGCTTGCGGAGCTTGTCACGATCTGCCCCGTCGAGGTCGTGGCCGGCCCGCCGCAGATCCCGCAGCCAGAATTCGAGGCTCCTGGCGTGGAGCCCGTCGAGATTGGCTGCGTCCTCGGTTTCCGCATACCCCTTGATGGCGGCAGCGAGGTCGGGCCGCATCACCAAGTCGTTTCCCCACTTCGCCATCGCTTCTTCTGCGGCGACGGCCACCTTTCGAACCTCGGCGTTGGGGTGGACCCGCGCCATGAAAACCCCTCGGCCGTCGGCGTCGTTCATGATGACGGTGAGATCGTCGAGAGGCTGCATCGTGTTGGCATAGGTGCGGTCGTCCCGGCCGCCGACGACCTCGGCCACCAGCCGATCGGATTGCTCGATGGCGGCGTCGGTGATCTCGGTGACGTCGGCCGGCGTGACCGATGTGTAGTCGGGGAGAAGATCGTTTGACGACATTGGGCGAGAGGCTACTCGGCGCTACTCGAACCGTTTGCCGGAGACAGATGGACGAGGAGCGGCCGGTGGTTGACCCCCAGATCCGGGCCAACCTTGCGCAGGGTTACCGTGACCGGGCCCGTGTAGAGCACGTGGTCGACCGGAATCCCGGCGTACCCGTCGATGAGTGGCCAACCCAAAACTCTGTAGGTGGGTATGTACCCGTAGCCGTCCTCCGAGTTGGTCAGGCCGTTGGCGAGCGTATCGAAGGCATGGGACCATCGGGATGCCTCGAGGTTCCCCAGAATGACGACCGGGCCGTCCATCTTCCGGACGTTGGCGCTGATGGTGTCAAATCGCCTGACGCGGTCGTCGGCCGCCAGCGCACTGACCGGCCGCTCGACGCTCAGGCCGAGGATGGTGAGCTCTTGGTCGCCGATCGTTGTGGTGATCACAGCATCGACGCCTTCGAACCCGGCCTGGTCTTCCGAAACCGTCACCGGGAAGCCGTTGCGAGCCAGCACCAGTATCCCTCCGCTCAGACCGGGATCATTGACGACGCGGTACGGCATGTTGAGGTCGTCGATCGCTCTCGACCATGTGCCGTCGGCGCGGATGAGCACGACGATGTCAGCTTCGACGGTGTTTACCCATTCCAGCACTTCGGGTCGGACGTCAGGCGCTTTGCCGATGTCGAGCGATACGACGCGAATCCGTTCGTCCGAGCTCGGGTGCGGCTGCTCCTCGAGGTACATGGGAGCGATCAGCACCACGTTGAGAATGGCGGCGGCAACAAAGATGGCAGCGGACACGCGTGAGTACCCCAAGCCGGTCACGACCGCGGCGACGACGAGGATCACAGTGAACAGGAGGCGCCAATCGGCGAGCACGTCGAGCGGCCACCAGGTCGCTCCGAGCAGGCCGAGCACAGTGGCCAAGGTGGCGGTCCACCCGGCAAGGAACATGATGAACCCGAACGTCCGCGTCACTGAACCGGTCGCCATGCTCGAGGTGCTCTGGGTCGTTAGAGGCATCAGGCGCCGAGGGCGTAGAAGAAGCCGTCGCGCGACCCGACATACATGCGGCCGTTCCAGATGGCGGGTGTCGACTCGACACAGGAGCCCGCCCCGACCTGTTGATCCCACAGCTTCCTCGGCGATCGCGGGTCGCTGAGGTCGTAGGCACGAAAGCCTGCCTTCTCGGTGAGACAATCGATACCGACCAGCAGTGCATCTCCGGCGATCACAGGGGATGACCACGCGTTGCCACCGATGAAGTCCTGCCAGATCGTCTCGCCGGTGTCGGTGTCGATGGCCAAGAGGTCGCCCGCGTCGCTGGCGACGAAGAGCAGGCCGGCGTCAGCATGGAGCGCCGGCGTAGCCCAGGCGCCCGCGTCCTGGCCTCTTGCCGCAGAGATATGTGCAGACCACACGATCGGATCATCGGGTTTGTTTGGGTCGAGCTTGACCAGATCTCCTACCTCGCGGACCCGTCGGGCGGCCGTATTCGATGTTTTTGCTGTGTCGCCGTGGGAAACAACGTAGAGGAATCCCTGAGCGTCGATGCTCATCGTGGCGTCTGTGTCGTCGCCATTCCAGAAGTCGAAGACGATCCTGCCGTCGCCTGCCTCGATGTCGGCCAAATCGACGCCCACCACCCGGCCTGCGGAGGTGGCGAAGAAGGCTCGCTGGTCGAACACCACCGTGGAGTTCTCCACCGAGTGTTGCCTACCGAAGGTCTCTTGCAGCTCGGGTGTCCATGCCGGTATCTCGTACACCACCTTGGGGTCGACGATGACATTGCCGTCCTCGTCGTATCCGCGGTTGAGCTTGACGGCGAACCACCACGAGTTCTCGCCCCCCACGTACAGCATGTCGTCGATTACGACCGGGTTCGAATCCCAATCGTCGTTCCACATCCCTTCGACCGAATTGGCGTGCAGCGACCACACCTCTCGTGGTTCGTCGCCATCTAGGGCGAGGATGCGGAACCGCGGGTCGCGCGACCCCGTGTAGAGGAGGGGATAACCATCGGGGTCTAGGGTCACCGACCCCTTGATGATGTCGCCCATGGCGAAATCCGGCCGGGTGCGCTCCCCGGTGCCGGCATCGAGGAAGTGGATGTTCTTGTCGTAGGCCCCGAAGATCACCTCGGTGACGCCATCGTCTCGCTCCCATACCACCGGCTGGCCCGTCCAACCGCTTCCGCACCAGGTCTTCGGGTTCGGTCCGTCCGGCGACTGGCCGCACATCGGATCCCGTGGGAACCGCCACAGGACCGAGGGGGCAGTCGACGGAATCGGTCCGGTCCCGAACCAGGTGCGGGTGGGGTTCCCGCGAAACATGGTGATCCCGATCGTCGATCCCCATGGCTGTCCGACACTCTCCGGTGGCACGACCCCTTTCGCACGATCCGCGGCGGTCGTGCCTTGCGGAACGGTGGTCGCGGGAGCGGTGCTCGCGGTCGTCGTCGGATCGAGGTCAGGAAGCGTGGTGACCGTCTGGAAAGTGGACGTCGGGGCGTCGGGGTCGACGGGAACGACGTCGGCGCCGGCGACGCAAGCGCTGGCGATCATTGCCACGGCGGCAACGAGCACGGTCAGGCGGGGCATGGCGAGAGAGTGTAGGAACCGTCGGTTTTTCCGCCCGGCATCTGACCACACCGATAGGCCGACGCTGAGCGCAGAGCGCGACGAACGGACTGTTGCTGATGATCTGGCTCGGAAGCGATGCGTGGCCTTATCCTCCGATCGTGGCTTTGTTCCCGATCCCGGCCCGTTTCGACCCATTGCGGTCGCCGCTCGACCATATCCGTGCGGCCGATCCGCTGCTGATGGCGGCGGCCATCGCCTACAACTTCTTCTTTGCCCTCGTCCCGCTTGCCATTGCTGCGGTTGCCGCGTTGTCGTCGGTGGGGCGAAGCGAAGAGGGCCTTGCCAACGTCGAGGAGGTTCTCGAGGACGCCTTTCCTCAGGAGGTCGCTGACTTCATCATCTCGCTCATTCGGGAAGCCCAGAATATTGTCGGCGACTCTCAAGGGCCCGTGGTCGCGGTTGCGCTTCTGGTCGCCCTGTACTCGGGCTCTCGCGGCATCTATGCGGTCCAAAAGGCGATGCGCCAGATGGAGCGAGTTGACGAAGAGCGCCCCTGGTGGAAGGTTCGTGGCCTCGGCATCTTGTTCACCGTCGGAGCGGGCATCGCGCTCGTCGGCGGCTATGTCATCGTCCTGTTCGGTGGGGCCCTCATGGAGGTGCTGGCGCGAGTGGGGCTCGATGTGGGATCGATCACCGGATTGACGATTGGCGTGCTCTTTGCCTGGGTGGTGATCCTGCTCTTCGCCATCTACCGATGGGGCCCGCCGGTCCCCATCGAGCGACCCCTCGTCGCCGCAGTGTTGGCGGCGATCATCCTTGGCCTGATGACCTGGGCGGCGGCATATTTCGTCCCGAGCTTTGGTGGGACAACGCTGGCGGCCTTGGGTGCCGTGGGCATCGTCCTATTGTGGTTGTTCGCGCTTGGGTACGTCGTCATCGTGGTTCCCACCTTGACCAGGCCTGCTGAGCTCGTCATTCGCGGTAACGCGGAGTGACCGAGCCCGATCGGAGGGCCGAACTCGCTGCCGGTCTCCGGCTCATGACGAGGACACTTCGTCACTATCCGGTGACGGCGGCTGTCGCCATCGTCGGTGCCCTGATTTGGATGGCGTCTGTGGTTGCCATTCCGTATGTGATAGGCCTGGTCATCGACGACGCCATCCTGGCTGACGACCGAACAATGCTGCTTGCTCTCGTCGGGGTGCTGCTGGTCATCGGTGTCATCCAGGCGATCGGGATCGGTGTCAGGCGCTACCACGGGTTCAAGCTCTCCTACCGAGCTGAGGCCGACCTCCGCAACCGGATGTTCACTCATATTCAGCGGCTCGCCTTCTCCTTCCACGACGAGACGCCAACAGGACAGCTCATGTCGCGAGCCTCGTCAGATCTGTCCCAGGTTCGTTTGATCTTCGCCCTGATGCCGATTGTCCTGGCCAACATCGTCATGTTCCTCGTTGTGATCATCGTGCTCGTCGTCATCGATCCCGTCCTCGGTGCGGTGGCGTCGCTGACGGTGCCGGCTTTGGCACTCACCTCAAACCGTTATGCAGGGAAGGTGATCGATCTGTCCTTCCGTATCCAGGAGCGTCTTGCAGACCTCGCCCAAGTGGTCGAAGAGTCGGTTGCCGGGATCGAGGTGGTCAAGGCTTACGGGCAACAGCGGCGCCTGGAGAGCAGCCTCCGCGAAACGGCAATCGGGATCTACGACAACACAATCAAGGTGGCTCGTCACCGGGCGACGTTTGCTCCTCTGTTTGAGCTGATCCCCGCCTTTGGCACGGTCGCTGTGCTCTGGCTCGGAGGGTTCCGGGTCATCGACGGCGAGCTATCCGCCGGTGAGTTCGTTGCCTTCACTCAATACCTGGCGATGCTCGTGCTACCGCTGATGATCACCGGCTGGTTCTTTGCCAATCTTCCTAGGGCGGCGGCCGCTGGTGCCCGGATCGTAGAGCTCCTCGCCGAAGCTCCAGAGATCGATGACCCGCCACGTCCAGTCGCCCTGCCGAGCGGACCGGGAGAGATACGGTTCGAAGGGGTCTGGTTCTCCTACCCGAATGGAGAGCCGGTGCTACGAGGGATGGACCTCGTCGTTCCCGGCGGAACCACCATGGCGATCGTTGGGGCAACCGGATCGGGCAAGTCGACGATCGCCGAGTTGGTGCCGCGGTTCTATGACGTCGATTCGGGTTCGATCACGGTCGACGGCGTCGAGATACGCGACGTGTCGCTCGACCAGCTCCGTGGAGAGGTCGCCGTTGTGTTCCAGGAGACATTTCTGTTCTCGGCATCGATTCGGGACAATCTGAGGGTTGGCGATCCCAGTGCCGATGATCGGGCGATCCGAACCGCCGCCCGGCTCGCCCAGGCGCATGAGTTCATCAGCGATCTGCCTGACGGCTACGACACGGTGGTCGGCGAGCGCGGGGCCACCCTCTCGGGCGGTCAGCGGCAGCGGGTGGCGTTAGCGAGAGGCGTGCTGCGTGACCCGGGGGTGTTCATACTCGACGACGCTACGTCGTCCGTCGATGCCGTGGTCGAGGCGGATATCCAGGTGGCGATGCGGCGGGTGATGCAGGATCGCACGACGATCATCATCGCCCACCGGACGTCGACGCTTGCCCTTGCCGACCTGGTCGCCTTCCTCGAAGACGGCGTGGTGGTCGCGGTGGGAACCCACGAGGAGCTCTTGGAGGCGGTTCCGCGATACGCCAAGGTGCTCGCATCCGGCGAGGTGGCGGGAGCCGAGGTGCCAGCGTGAGGTACGTTCAGCACGCCGGCGACTACGACGTCGAAGATCGGGGCAAGCTGTTGGTGCGAGCGGCGAGGCTCGGCCGACCGCTGTGGCTCCCTGCCATCGGGTCGCTCATCGTCGCCGGCCTGGCAACGCTGGCACGGCTCGCTGGGCCGCTCGCGGTTCGTGCCGGTATCGATCAGGGCATCACAGACGGCGACAAGCGGGCGGTGACGATGGCGGCGCTGGTCTATCTCGGCCTGCTTGCGATTCAATACGTGCTGGCCATCATCTCGCGCTACGGCATCTCGTGGGTCGGGGAGCAATACCTGCTGCGGCTGCGCCAGATCCTGTTTGGCCACATCGTCAAGATGGACATGGGTTTCTTCTCCCGTTCCAGGAGCGGCGTTCTCGTTGCTCGCATGACGTCTGACATCGAGTCGCTCCAAGAGTTCGCCGGTGACGGAGCGGTCATGGCACTCACCAACGTGCTCACCGTGGTCGGTGTCGCGTTTGCGATGCTCTTCATCGACTGGCAGATGGCCGTCGCCGTATACGTCATCATCGCCGTGCTCATCGCGGTCACCGTCGTCTTCCAGAGGTACGCCTCTCGCGCCTACAGCGAGGTTCGCGAGCGGATCGGAGCCGTGCTGTCGGGTCTCCAGGAGGGCATCGCCGGCGTCAGGGTGGTCCAAGCTTTCGCCCAGGAGAGGGTCCAGGCCTCTTCATTCGGCCGGGTCAACGAGGCCTACTACGGGGCAAACATGTTGGCGGCGCGTGCCATCTCCTGGTACTTCCCGATCATTGCTTTCCTTCGCGTGGCTGCGATCGCTTCCGTGCTTGTCATCGGCGGGCTGAGGGTGCTAGACGGGACCCTGTCCTTCGGCACCGTGGTGGCGTTCCTTCTCTACCTCGACTGGTTCTTTCAGCCGTTGATCAACCTGGCCAACGTGTACAACCTGCTCCAGTCGGCCATCGCCGCGTTGGCGAAGCTGTTCGGCATGCTCGACCAGGAGCCGGCGGTCAAGGAGCGGCCGGGCGCCTACGACCTGGAAAAGCCGGTGCGGGGCACCGTCAGCTTTCGGGGCGTCACCTTCGGCTACGACCGCGATCGACCGGTCCTTCACGACATCGACCTCGAGGTCCCGGCCGGTCAGAGGCTCGCCGTTGTGGGTGAAACAGGGGGAGGGAAGACGACGATTGCCAGGCTCGGCTTGCGTTTCTACGACCCCGAGCGCGGGTCGGTGAGCCTCGATGGCAGCGACTTGAGGGACCTCACCGATGCGTCGCGGGTCGATGCGATTTCACTCATTCCCCAGGACCCGTTCCTCTTTGCAGGAACGCTGGGGGACAACATCGCCTTCGGCGCACCCGATGCGACCCCCGATGATGTGTGGAACGTGCTGAGGGCGATGGGTATCGACGACTGGATTCGCGCCTTGCCGGAGGGCCTGGACACCGAGGTCCGAGAACGCGGCGGCAGGTTCTCCGCGGGAGAGCGACAGCTGGTGGCATTGGCTCGTGCCTTCCTGGCCGAGCCGTCGGTGATCGTGCTCGACGAGGCAACGTCGCACCTCGACCCGGAGACCGAGCTGGAGGTAGAAGGGGCGCTGCGAGTGTTGCTCTCGGGGCGGACTGCCATCGTCATCGCCCACCGGCTGCGGTCCGCAGAGCGTGCCGATCGTGTGATCATGATCGACGACGGCCGGATCATCGCCGA
>CAXMPL010000226.1:0-3897 GCA_964195125.1 uncultured Kiloniellales bacterium
GTCGGCACCCACGATCTGTTCCTCGGCGAGGTCATCGACGTCGGGATCCAAGACGGAGCCGAGGAGCGAGTTGCCAGGATGGAAGACACGCGGATGAAGTACGGCGGCGTTCGCCGTCATTGAGGGGGTTGCCATGGAGATCCGCTTCGACGAGATGGTCGCGCTCGTCACCGGAGGAACGCGCGGCATCGGAGAGGCCACCGCCAGGGAGTTCCTCTCCTCCGGTGCGGCAGGGGTTGCCATCACGTCTCGCCGTAAGGAGAACCTGGACGCCGTGGCGGAGAGACTCGACGCCGGCGACCGATTGATGTTGCTCGAGGCCAGGGCGGACGACGACGCCGCTGCCGCAGCCGCGGTCGCAGCGGTGGTCGCACAATTCGGTCGTCTCGATGTGCTTGTGAACAACGCGGGCACCAATCCGGCAGCGGGCGCTATCGCCGATGTCGATCTTGGCGCGCTCGACAAGACCTGGGCGGTGAACCAGCGGGGGCCGCTGGTCTGGTCCCGCGAGGCGTGGAACCAGATGATGAAGGCCGAGGGCGGCTCGATCGTCAACGTGGCCTCGGTGGGTGGGGTTCGCCCGGGCATCGCCCTCGGCGCCTACAACGTGTCCAAGGCGGCGCTGATCTACCTGACCAAACAAATGGCCTACGAGATGGCCCCCGGGGTGCGGGTGAACGCAGTCGCGCCTTCGGTCGTTCGCACCCGGCTTTCGGCAATGTTGTGGGAGGGTTTGGAAGATCACACCGCAGCAGCCCACCCCCTGAAGCGGATCGGGGAGCCAGAAGATGTGGCCCGCGCCATCGCCTTTCTTGCCTCGGATGCAGCGTCGTGGATCACTGGAGTGATCCTTCCCGTTGACGGGGGAGCGCTTGGGGCGACGGCCGCGGCCGGAATGTGACGGGGGCGCAGAGGCCCCCTCATGGAAAGGGGTCGTAGCCAGGCAGCCCGGCTTCGATCCAGGCCTCGAAGGCCGCCGTGCTACCCATGTCGTGGCCGCTCTCTGCCGACTCCCGATAGCGATAGTTGAGGAAGTCGCAGTAACCCTGAATCGGTTCGAGGCCGGGGCGAAGCTCAGCGATTCCGCTGGTGAAGGGCTCGAACCGCTTGGCACGCCACTGCATCGTTGTCACCGCCTTGGAGGTGGATGATTCGGATCCTCCGTGTTTTGCCTCGTGGTAGGCGAGGTCGGCCAGAATCTGTCTGGCCTGGTTCTCCGATGCGTCGATGCCGGTGAGCTCTCGGAGACGGGTCGAGTGATAGGTGCGGCCCCCGACCTGAACCGTGATGCGAATCCGGCTGGACTCTCCATCAGGAGCGACGTCGATATCGTCCACGGCGAAGCCGAGATCGTTGAGGCGTTCGATATGGCTGCGGATGAGGTACCGCTCGTCGGGGCCGATCAGCAGGTCGCTGTTCAGCTCATCCCAAAGAGCGTCATACCGTTTGGTGATATCGGTTCCGATGTCGAGGTCGGCCTCGTCGAGGTCTTTGCCCGAGGCCGCCGCGATGTCCGCCATCCCGCCGGCGAGGTTCTCGCGCATGATCTCTAGATCCTCGAAGCGGCGCCCATCGCTGATCATTTCATACAGGGCGGAGGTCTCGGCATCGACCATGACGGTCTCGATAGCGCCGGCGTCATATCGGTAGAGGACGTTGGAAAGCGAGCAGTCCCCCCAGAAGCAACCGGCAAGGTGCAACTCGACCAGTAGGCCGGCGAAGGCATCGAGCATCTGGTTCCTTCTCGGGCCGAACCCGCTGCCGGAGACGAGCTCGCGATACGGGAAGGCATAGTCGACGTATCGAGTGATTACCGCCCCAGCCCCCTCTTCGTGCGGGTCGAGCCAGGGTCGCAGCACCAGGCCCGCCGGCGATGCGCTCCGTTTCGTTCTCGTCTCCAAGGTACGGAGGGTCTGGTACTCGTGGTCGGCAAGCTCGGCGGCGAGCTCCTTGATGGCATAGATGCCCTCGTCGTATGCGACGAACACGACTGGGTGTCTATGGATCCCCGTCGGCATAGCAACGGTGCGATCTTCCCCCCATTCCAAGACCGGTCGCTCCCACGGAAGGTCGAGGAAGTCCGGCCCGCCCGGCCGGATATGAAGCTTCGGTATCGACATCGCGCCCAGTATCGACGATTTGTACGCACGCGGAGCTAGGTGACTTCAGTATCCCCGATGTCGTGCAATTTGGCATCGATCTCAACGATCCGGCGTTCCAGCTGCCCGCGCTCGGTGGCGTCCTGGTCCTCGATCATCTGGTTGATGCGGTTCGAATAGGCCCCGGGATCGTTGATCCAGCGGAAGTTGCGTTTCTCGACCCATGATTTCTTGACCGGCCTCGAGTCGAGCTCGGCGATCCGCCGTCTGGCCTGGTCTCGTTCGTAGCGCAGGATGTCGTCCGAGCGCGATGCTACCGAGGCATCCCTGGCGGACTTTCTCAGTTCGTCGCGACGTGCCACCAGGCCGGCGCGGCCGGGGTCGCCCGGCCCCATGGCGTCGAGGCGGCCGATGATCACCGTGATCTCGGCGAGGGCCTCGTCGACCGACAGATTGCCGTTGTCGCTCACAGGTGCAGGCTACTCGCCGCTCATGCTCGGTTGCGAGTTTCGAACGTGAGACCCTTGTAGCCAGGAACAAAGCCCGCGGTGACGAGCACATCGCTCCATCGAGATCCGGCGACGGTGTCGCCATCGACTCGCTCCAGCGTCATCCGTCGGTGGCGGGGTGCAACCACCGCCACTGCGGCGGCAAAGACGTCTGGGTCAGCGGTGAAGGAAAGTGCGCTGCGGCCACCCCGCTCGACAAAGGCGACGAGGGCGCCGTCGTTGAGCACCACATGCGCTCCGGCGCGTCGTGCCGGCCTGGCGACATCGTGTTCGGGCCAGGCAACGGCTGCTCCGTACGGGTTGGCAGGATCGGAAGCAGCCAGGACGATCAGACCCGCCCCGCGTTCGGTGCGCAGACGGTCGGCGGCCGCCATCTGGCCGAACTGGGCACCGCCAAGGCCCTCGATGAAGTAGCCGCGACGGACTCGCCCGGCGTCTTCCATCGCGGTGAACACCGGGTACAGGCCCGAGAAGCCGCCGGGGATGCCTTCGGCGAGCACGGCGTCTCTGGTGACGACGCCGTGGCGGTCGAGCAGCATCTCGGCAAGCGCCGCGCCCCGATCCTCGTCTGCCGGCGTGGTGGTGAGCAGCTCATTCGTTGCATACCAGCGGCCCTTCCCCGCAGGTGGCGAGCCTGAGCTGAGATGCGGGCGCCGCTCCCTCCGCCTCGCCGAACGACCGGAGACAAAGGCCCGCACCGGGGCAAAGGTGTCGTTGGTGACCTCCCCGCCCCAGACCAGGTCCCACAGCGCCTCCAGCACATCGTCGGGGTTGCCGCCACCCGCCGCCTGGTACAGGTCGGCAAAGAACGAGGCGCCGTGCTGGGCGAGCCTGGCCCGGATCGTCTCGTGGATGGGACCGTCCGGTGGATCGCCGGTGTTCGGCCCCAGCAACAACGGCACCTGGTCCCTCGGATAGAGAGACAGCTTCCCGTCCTTGGTGCCAAGTGGCTCTCGCCCGAGCCATACCAGTTCGCCGGTGGCAAGCAGCGCGTCGATCCCGGTGGCCGCCGAGCGGTCGGCCAGCACGTCGGACTCGAGGATCGAGGCGGGGATGGCCGCTCCTCGCAGCTGGCGGATGACCTGCCCGAGATGGTCGGCCCCGGTGCGGGTCGCTCCGACCTGTTGCCATGCAGGGAGGAAGCGTCCAAGGGCATCCGGTTCCACCGCCTCGACATCGGCACGGAGGATGGCGAGGCTCCGCCTCTTGATCCGACGTAGCACCTCGATATCGACCCACTCATGCTCCTTGCCGCCGGGGCGGTAGGCGCCCCCGGCAACCCGCCCTTC